>DATKFL010000322.1:0-5587 GCA_035511355.1 Dongiaceae bacterium | reverse complement strand
GTTCTTCTCGAAGGACGAGATCCTCTCCGCCGCCTTCGCGCGCCAGCCGCTCCTGTGGCTCGTCGGAGCCGCCGGCGCCTTCATGACCGCCTTTTACATGACCCGGCTGTACCTGCTGGTGTTCGCGGGCACGTCGCGCCTGAGTCACGAGGCGGAGCATCACCTGCACGAGTCGCCGCGGGTGATGACCGTGCCGCTGCAGATCCTGGCGGCCCTTTCGGCGGTCGGCGGGTTCGTCGGCCTCCCGTCCGGCCTCGGGCTGCCGAACGCCCTCGAACGCTTCATGCACCCGCTGTTCGGCGCGCCGGCAGTTCGGGCGCACGACCTCGGCCTCGAACTCGGGCTGATGCTGCTGTCGGTGCTGATCGCCTTCGCCGGCGTCGCCCTCGGCTGGCACCTGTACGTGCGCCGTCCGGAGCTGCCGGCCCGCCTGGCGGAGCGCGCGCGCCGGCTGCACGCCCTGCTCGTCGGCGCCTGGTACGTCGACCGCCTCTATGCAGCGATCATCGTGCTTCCGTATGATGCGCTCTGCCGCGCCGCGGCGCTCTTCGATCGGATCGTCGTCGACGGCCTGGTGAACGCCGCCGGGTACCTGACCCTGGGGTCGTCGTACGCGTCGGTCGGCTTCGATACCGTCGTCGTCGACGGGCTGGTCAACCTGACCGGCCGCACGGTGCGCGGCGGGTCGAAGGCGGTGCGGCTGCTCCAGACCGGTGTCGTGCAGTCGTACGCCACCGCGATGGCGCTCGGGTTGTTCGTCCTGGCGAGCGCTTACCTGTTCCTGATGGGTCGTTAACGGGGGACCGAAACGATGCACTGGTTCATGAACCACATCCTGACCGTCGTGACCTTCCTGCCGCTCGCGGGAGCGCTCCTGCTCCTGTGTGTGGGCCGCGAGCGCAAGGAGGTCTTCATCTACGGGGCGACCGCGATCGCCGGGCTCGACTTCCTGCTGTCGATCCCGCTCTGGACGCGCTTCGACACCTCGGCGGAGGGATTCCAGTTCGTCGAGCGCGCCTCCTGGATCCCGTCGATCGGGGTGCAGTACTTCCTCGGCATCGACGGCATCTCGATGCTGCTCATCCTGCTGACCACCTTCCTCGGGTTCCTGTCGATCCTGTCGTCCTGGACGGCGATCACCGACCGGGTGAAGGAGTACTACATCTTCATGCTGGTCCTGCAGACCGGGATGCTCGGCGTCTTCGTGGCGCTCGACTTCTTCCTGTTCTACGTCTTCTGGGAGGCGATGCTGGTGCCGATGTACTTCCTCATCGGCATCTGGGGCGGGCCGCGCAAGCTGTACGCCGCGATCAAGTTCTTCCTGTACACGCTTCTCGGATCGGTCCTGATGCTGCTCGGCATCCTGGCGCTCTACTTCTACTTCCCCAAGGCCGGCGGCGCCGCGGTGGGGACCTTCGACATCACCGAGCTCATCCGCGTGCTCGGCCCGCTGCGCGATCCGCAGTGGTTGGAGATGCAGCGCTGGATCTTCCTCGCCTTCTTCGTCGGGTTCGCCATCAAGGTGCCGATGTTCCCGTTCCACACCTGGCTGCCCGACGCGCACGTCGAGGCGCCGACCGCGGGGTCGGTCATCCTGGCCGGCGTGCTGCTGAAGATGGGAACGTACGGGTTCGTGCGCTTCGCGCTGCCGCTCCTCCCCGACGCGACCCGCTACTACCTGCCGTGGCTCCTGGCGCTGTCAATCATCGGCATCCTGTACGGGGCGCTGGTGGCGATGGTGCAGAAGGACTGGAAGAAGCTGGTGGCCTACTCGTCGGTGAGCCATCTCGGCTTCTGCATGCTCGGCATCTTCGCGCTCAACTACCGGGGCCTGACCGGCTCGGTCCTGCAGATGATCAACCACGGCCTGTCGACCGGGGCGCTCTTCCTCCTGGTCGGTCTCATCTACGAGCGCCGGCACACCCGCCTGCTCTCGGAGTTCGGCGGTCTCTCGAAGCAGATGCCGATCTACGCCACCCTCTTCATGATCATCACGATGTCGTCGATCGGCCTGCCGGCCCTGAACGGTTTCATCGGGGAGTTCACCATCCTCGCCGGCGCCTGGGACATACCGGGCGGCTACGGCTTCCGGCTGCCGTGGCTCGGGAACCTCTTCATCGGCGGCAAGTTCTGGGTGGTGGCGGCGGTGTTCGGCATCGTCCTCGGCGCGGCCTACATGCTGTGGCTCTACCAGCGCACGATGTTCGGCCCGCTCGACAACCCCGAGAACCGGAAGCTCAAGGACCTCAATGCCCGCGAGATCCTGACCATCGTTCCGATCGTCGCCTGCTGCTTCTGGATCGGCCTCTATCCGAAGCCGTTCTTCGACGTCCTCGAGAGGCCGGTCACGGCGATCGTCGAGCGGCTGCATGAGGCGCCGGAAGGGGTGGCCGGCGCGGCGCCGACGGGCGGGACCGCGGGGCGATGATCCCCTTCGACCCCAACCAGCTGCGGCTGTTGTCGCCGGAACTGGTGCTGGGGTTGGGCGCGATTCTCCTCCTGGCGCTGTCGGTGCGACCCGACGGCGGCGGACCCTGGGCGCAGGGGCTCGCGATCCTCTCCTGCGTCGTCACCCTGGTGGCGGTGCTGGCCTACCCGATGACCTTCGGGCTCGACGCGTTGCGCGCGCCCGATCTGACCGTCGGCTTCGGCGGGATGTTCCTCCTCGACTCCTTCTCGATCTTCTTCAAGGTGCTGTTCCTGCTGGCGGGCATCCTGACGCTCCTGGTCTCGGGGCCGTATCTCGAGCGGGCCGGAATCGGCGGCGGCGAGTACTACGCGCTGATCCTCTTCGCCCTCATCGGCATGATGCTGGTGGCGTCGTCGGGAGAGTTCCTGACCCTGTTCCTGTCGCTCGAGACGATGGCGTTGTCGTTCTATCCGCTGGTCGGCTACGCGCGCGACGATCCGCGCAGCGGCGAGGCGGCGATGAAGTATTTCCTCCTCGGGTCGCTGGCGAGCGGCATCCTGCTGTACGGCATCTCGCTCATCTACGCGATGACCGGCACGACCAGCCTCGGGCTCCTCGGCCTGTCGCGCAGCGCGATGGCGATCAACTCCGACCAGGCGCCGTTCTTCCTCCTGGGGATCATCCTGATCACCGCCGGCCTGGCCTTCAAGACCGCCGCGGCGCCGTTCCACATGTGGGCGCCCGACACCTACGAAGGGGCGCCGACGCCGATCACACTGTTCCTGTCGACCGCGTCGAAGGCCGCCGCCTTCGCGGCGCTCCTGCGCGTCTTCACGATGGCCTTCGCCCGCCTCGGCGACCGCTGGGCGATCCTCCTGATCCTCCTCGCCGTGGCCAGCATGACGATCGGCAACCTCGCCGCGCTCCTGCAGGACAACGTCAAGCGGATGCTGGCCTATTCGTCGATCGGACACGCCGGTTACGCGCTTCTGGGGCTGATCGCGGTCGGGCTGGGGCACGACCTCGGGACCCGCGAGTGGGGCCTCGTGGCGGTGAGCCTGTATCTCGCCATCTACACCTTCGTGAACGCGGGGGCCTTCGCCCTGGTGGCGGCGCTCAAGCGGGAGGGGATGGCGGGGGAGCGGGTCGCCGACTTCGCCGGACTGGCGCGCCGCTCGCCCTGGGCCGCCTTCGCGATGCTGGTCTTCATGCTGTCGCTGGCCGGCATCCCGGCGACCGCGGGGTTCATCGGGAAGTGGTATCTCTTCGGGGCGGTCATCCGCGCCGATGCCGCCTGGCTGGCGGTGGTCGCGGTGCTCAACAGCGTCGTGTCCCTCTACTTCTACGTCCGCGTGGTGGTGATGATGTACATGCGCCCGGCCGAGGATGACGCGCCGCTTCTCACCTCGCCCGCGGAGCGCTTCGCGATCGCCGTGTGCGCGCTCGTCACCCTGTTCATCGGCGTCTATCCGCAGCCGATGGTCGACCTCGCCCGCCGCTCGATCCTGGTCATCTCCACCTGGACGAGTTGAGGGCGGCGATGCCCTCGGACGATCGCCCGCCGCTCGCCGACGCGTTCCGCTACGTGCAGGCGGGGACGGTCCTGATCGCGCCGATGATCGCTCTCGGCGGTCTCGGATGGTGGGCCGACGCCAGGTTCGGCACCGGCCCCTGGGTGATGGTGGCGGGGCTTCTCCTCGGCATGGCCGGCGGGTTCGTGAACTTCCTGCAGCTGGTGCTGCCGAAGCGGGGGGACGACGGCCGCGGCGGCGACTCCGGCGGCCCGCGCGCCGGTGACTCCGGGACCGGCGATCGGTCGTGACCTCCCCGTCCCCCGAACGCCTCGCGATCCGCTACGCCGGGATCGTCCTCGCCGTCGCCGGCGTGGTCTCGGCGGTCGGCCTCTTCAAGCGCGCCGTGCTGCCCCCGAACGCCCTCCCGGGCCTGTTCATCGGCCTCGGTCTGGCGGTCCTGGGCGCCCTCTCGTGGCTCGGCGGCGCCGCCTGGGGCGCGCGGCGCGGGATGCACGCGCTGATGGCGGTGGTCGTGCTTGGCATCCTGGGGCGCCTCGTGATATACAGCGCGACTCTGGTGTACGTCGCCATCGGAACCGGCGTCAGCCTGGCCTGGACGGGGGGAGCGCTGGCCGGATCCTCAATGATCTTCATCGTCCTCGAGGTCCTCTACGCCCTCCGGGCGCTGGGGGGCGGTGCGGGGACGGGGGCGCGTACGCCCTGAGCGGATGAAAGCGATGCAGGAAGCAGCCACAGCCCATGCCGCCGAGGCGGCGCACGGCGCGCCCGGCGAGGCGTTCAACGCCGGCGAGACCATCTTCCATCACCTGATGGACTCGCAGACGCTCGATCTGCCGTTCGTGGGCGAGGTGCACCTGCCGGTGCTTCACATCGGCTCGTGGAACCTGCCGATCACCAAGCACGTCGTGATGATGTGGGTGGCCTCCCTGGTCGTGCTCCTGGTCGCCGGGATCGCGGCGCGCCGCCGCGCGATGGTGCCGGGGCGCCTGCAGAACCTGGTCGAGATGCTGGTGGTCTTCGTGCGCGACGAACTGGCGCGCAAGAACATCGGCCACGGCGGCGACCGTTACGTGCCGTTCCTCCTGAGCGTCTTCTTCTTCATCCTGGCCTGCAACTTCCTCGGCCTGGTCCCGTACGGCGCCACCGCCACCAGCAACATCGGGGTCACCGCGACCCTCGCCCTGATCTCGTTCGTGATGACCCAGGCGGCCGGCATCCGCGAGAACGGCTTCGGCGGCTATCTCAAGAGCCTGATCCCGCCCGGGCTGCCGGCCGGCATCCTGCCGATCATGATCCCGGTCGAGATCGTCGGGCTGTTCACCAAGCCGTTCGCGCTCGCCGTCCGGTTGTTCGCCAACATGTTCGCGGGGCACGCGATCATCATGGCGCTCATCTCCCTGGTCTTCATCCTGAAGTCGGCGCTGGTGGGTTTCTTCCTGTCGGTGCCGTTCTCGCTGTTCATCAGCGGCATCGAGCTGATGGTGGCGTTCCTGCAGGCCTTCATCTTCACCATGCTGACGTCGCTGTTCATCGGCATGTCGGCGCATCCGGCGCACTGACCACAACGCAAGGAGGATCGGAGCATGGAATTCGGCAACTCACTGGCGCACCTGGGAGCGGGACTCGGCGCGGGGCTCGCGGT
>DATKFL010000321.1:0-3270 GCA_035511355.1 Dongiaceae bacterium | reverse complement strand
CCGGCTCACCGGCCTCGGCGCCGAGCTGCAGGCGAAGCGCGAGGCGCTCCTGGCGTCGCGCCTGAGCAAGGGGAACCTGCTCGACACCATCCGGACGCGCCAGAGCGCAGGGCGCGACGCCCTCTCGGGTCTGGTGCAGGTGGAGACCGACCTGCAGGCGCTTCTCCAGACCCTCGGCCCCGAGGGGGCCGCCCCGAGCGTCTCCCGCGGCCTGCCGCGCTTCAAGGGGCTCCTCAACTGGCCGACCGAGGGGCCGGTGGCGCTCGGGTTCGGAAACGTAAGGCACCCCAAGTTCAATACTGAAGTCCCGCATCCGGGGATCGAGATCTCCTGCAGCCCCGGCGGGACCGTCCGGGCCCTCTATGATGGCAAGGTGGTTTATGCGGATTGGTTCCGCGGATATGGCCAGATGATTGTCATCGACCACGGCGATGAGTATCTTTCCATCTACGGCCAGCTCGGCGACCGCCTGGTGGAGGCCGGGAGCGAGGTCGACCGGGATGCCCCGATCGCCCATACGGGCGGGGAAGGAACCTTCGGGGTGACCGGTCTCTATTTCGAGCTGCGACACAAGGGCCAGGCCGAGGATCCGCGGCCCTGGCTGCGCCGGCCGGGAGGCACTCCCCCCCGGCCGGCGGGAGAGAAGAAGAGATGACGATGACTTTTGACCGGAAAATCCTGATCGGCGTGTCGGCGCTGCTGGTGGTGCTGACCCTGTGCGGCGCCTTCGCGGGGCGCACCTCGGCGGTCGAGGGGACCTACGACTACCTCAGGGTGTTCAACGAGGCGCTCTACCTCGCGCTCAACAACTATGTCGAGCCGGTCGATCTCGACGTCCTGATGCAGGGCGCCTACCGCGGCATGCTCGAGTCGCTCGATCCGGTCAACGAATACCTGTCGCCCGATCAGTTCCAGAAGGCGACCCGCGGCGAGAGCGCCGGCCCGGCCGACGTCGGGCTGAGCGTCTCGAAGCGCCATGGCTACATCGTGGTGGTGGCGACCGCGGGCGGCGGCCCGGCGGCGGTCGCCGGCATCAAGAGCGGCGACGGCATCCTGACCTTGAACGGCAAGACGACCCGCGTGATGGGGGTCTGGCAGGCGACCCAGGCGCTGCGGGGCAAGGCCGGGAGCCGGATCGATCTGGGGATCGCCCCCTCCGACGGTGGCGACCGCCGCACCGTGACGCTCGAGCGCCGGGTGATGACCCCGAGCGCGCCCGCCGGCTCGTCCGTCGGCGGCGATGCGGGCATCGTGCGGATCGCGTCGATTCGCGAAGGGGACTCCAAGCGACTCGACCAGGCGATCGCCACCCTCCGCACCGCGGGAGCGAAGCGGCTCCTCCTCGATCTGCGGGGTTGCGGCTCGGACGCGCTGGCGGAGTCGATCGGCATGGCGAGCCTGTTCATGCAGGACGGCGTCGTCGTGACCGTCGCGGACCGTCACGACGGGGATCGCGCCTATCGCACCGACGGCCGCAAGCGCGCCTTCGAAGGGCCGCTGGCGGTCCTCGTCGACGAGGGAACCAGTCGCGCCTGCGAAGTGCTGGCCGCGGCGCTGCACGACGGGCTGGGGGCGGCGGTGGTCGGCGAGCGCACCTGGGGCGCCGGCACCCAGACCAGCCTGCTGCCCCTGCGGAACGGCGATGGCGTGGTCCTCGCGACCGGTCTCTTCCAGTCGCCGGCCGGCAAGGAATGGAACGGCAAGGGGCTCGATCCCGATCTCGTGATCGACGGCGAGGCGGGGGAGAGCGGCGACCCGCAGCGCCAGAAGGCGATCGACTATCTGCGAGGCCTTGCGGCCCCCGAGAAGCGCCAGGCCGCCTGACCTCCACGAAATTCGGGGCGTTTTCTGGACGCCCCCGTCACGCGTCCCTATATTGAAGCGCAGGCTCGCCGCCTGCCCGCGCGGGCCCCCGGGGGCGCGCGCTTGACCCTGCCGCGAAACGTCGGACGCTACGAGATCATCGAGGAGATCGGCCGCGGGTCGATGGGCGTCGTCTACCGCGCCCGTGACCCGCGCATCGGTCGCATCGTCGCCCTCAAGTGCGTGGCGTTCTCCTTCCCGCTGGCGCCGGGCGAGGAGCAGGAGTTCCTCGCCCGCTTCTACCATGAGGCGCAGATCGCCGGCCGCCTCAGCCACCCGAACATCGTCACCATCCACGATGTCGGCACCCTCGACAGCGACGGCCACGCCTTCATGGCGATGGAGTACGTCACCGGAATCAATCTTCAGGAGCACCTCGCGGGCGGCGGCCGGCTGCCCTTCCCGCAGATCGCGGCGGTGGCGCGCCAGGCCGCCGAGGCGCTCGACTACGCGCACGGCTGCGGGGTGGTGCACCGCGACATCAAGCCGGGGAATCTCGTGCTCGCGGAAGCCGGAACGCTGAAGATCCTCGACTTCGGGATCGCGCGCATCGCGACCGCCAACAGCACCAAGCCCGGACGCCTTCTCGGCACGCCGAATTACATGGCGCCCGAGCAGGTCACCGGCCTGCCGGTCGACGGCCGCGCCGACCAGTTCTCGCTCGCGGTGACCCTGTATCACCTGCTCACCGGCGAGCGGCCGTTCACCGGCGAGAGCCTCACCGCGATCTCGTACCAGGTGGTCAACATCACGCCGCCGCCCCCCTCGCGGCTGAATCCCGGCGTGCCGGCGAGCGTCGACCCGGTCCTGAGCCGCGCGATGTCGAAGATCGCCGGCGATCGCTACCCCACCTGCACCGAGTTCGCCTCCGACCTGAGCCAGGCGCTCGCCGCCTGGAAAGAGGCGGCCGATCGGGACGCCCCGCGCACCCTCGTGACCGCCGCCAGCCGGATCGACCCGGGCGTCGTCGGTTCGCTCCCCGGCGCCGGGCGATTCGCGCCCGGGAGCCAGCGGGCGCTCATCGGCTGGGGCATGGTCGTGGCGGTGCTCGGTCTCGTGGCCGCGGCGCCCTACCTGTTGAAGGGCACGACCCGCCCGACCGCGGTCGCGGCCAGCCCGCTCGCGACGCCCTCGGTCGCGTCGACCGATCCACCCGCCAGGAGCACGCCGCCTCCCGCGCCGAGCCACGCGGCGTCGGTGACCGGCGCGCCGTCGACGCCGGAGGTGCGCGGGCTGTTCGGTTTCGCGCCCCTGCCGCCCCCCCCGCCGATCAAGCCGGCGCCGGCGCCGGTCGTGCCGCACGGCTCGCTCGTGATCGAACTGGTGCATCGGATCGATCGGGGCACGCTCAACTTGCGGGTCGACGACCAGGAGGTGGCGCGCGAGACCTTCACCGGCCGGAACGGG
>DATKFL010000320.1:0-5073 GCA_035511355.1 Dongiaceae bacterium | reverse complement strand
TGATCGCGTCGACGTAGCCGGAGGCGTCGCCCACCAGGAGCACCCGACCGCGGGCCGCCGGCCGCACCGTCACCCCGAAGGGTCCCGCGCCGCGCACGGAACCGGCGTGCGGCGCGCGCGCGGCGGGTCCGAGCCGCGCCGCGAGCGCCGGAAATCGATCCAGAAAGGCGGCGAAGTCGGCCGATGCGTCGTCGCCGGCGGTCCAGAGGAACGCGACCCCGACCTCACCCGCCGACACCGGCGTCACGTAGGCTTCGAGGCCGTCCTGCCAGTGCACCTCGACGGTGTCGCTCCAGGGCGCGACCGCCACATGCCGTCGCAGGCCGAAGCGCCGGCGCAGGTCGCGGCGCACCGCGAACCCCGCGGCGCGCCCGACGGCACCGTGGAGACCGTCGGCCCCGACCAGCCAGCCTGCCGCGATCGGCTCACCGCCGGCGTCGAGACGGACGCCGCGCCCGGTCGCGGTGAATCCGCGCGCCTCGACCCCGTGCCGCACGTCGACTCCGAGCGCCGCGGCGCGCCGCAGGAGCGCCTCCGACAGCACCGTGCGGCGCACGCCCCACCCGGCGCCGTCGACGAACCGGGCCTCGGCGGCGAGGTCGGCGTCGACGTAACGGATGCCGTGGAACGGCTGAAAGCCGTCGGTCGGAAGGGTCACACCCATCCTCCGGAGACGCGCGACCGCGGCGGGCATCAATCCCTCGCCGCACGCCTTGTCGAGCGCGCCGGCGCGGCGCTCGAGGACGACCGCGCGCCGCCCGGCGAGCGCCGCCTCGATGCCGACCGCCAGACCTGCGGGACCGGCGCCGACGATGGCGTAGTCGACGGGCTCCGGCGCGGCGCTCACGAAGGGCTGCGGATCCCGAGTGCCGCCTCCTCGGTGCGGATGCGCACCGCGAGAAGCGCCGCGTTCATGAGACTCGCCGCGATCGCGGTCGCGAAGGCGCCGACGGCGATCGGCAGCGCCGCCACCTCGATCACGACGGCGAGGTAGTTCGGGTGGCGGAGGTATCGATACGGTCCGGTCGCGACCAGCGGCCGGCCCGGGAGGACGATGACCCGGGTCGTCCAGCGCCGGCCGAGGGTGCGGATGACCCAGAAGCGCAGTCCCGCCGCCAGGAGGAGCGCGAGCCCGCCGCCGACGAAGCGCGCCGGGACGAACGGACGGTCGAGCAGGATCGGCTCGATCGCCGCGCCGGCGAGCAGCAGGGCGTGCAACGCCACCATGACCGGATAGTGTCCCCGTCCCTGTTCGACGCCCCCGGCGCCGATCGCCCAGGCGGCATGGCGACGCGCGATGCCCAGCTCCACCAGCCGTTCCGCCGCCACCACGCCGACGAGCACGAGGTTCGCCGCGATCACCATCGGAGGAGCACCAGCTCGGAGCAGAAGCCCGGGCCCATCGCCAGCATCAGGCCGTAGCCGCCGGCCGGCGGCGCAGAGAGCCGCATCGTCTCCTCGAGCACCATGAGGACGCTCGCGCTGCTGAGGTTCCCGATCTCGCGCAGGCTGCGCCAGGTGATGGCGAGCGCCTCCGGAGGAAGCGCGAGCACCTCCTGCATCGCCTCGAGGACCCGCGGCCCGCCCGGGTGCGCGATCCAGGCGGTGATGTCCGACGCGTCGAGCCCCTGATCGGCGAGGAAGGCGTCGACGTCGCGGCGGAGGAACCGCCGCACCATCTCGGGCACCGCGGCGCTCAGGACGACGCGGAAACCGCCCGCGCCGACCTGCCATCCCATGACCTCTTCGGTGCCGGGATAGAACGACGAGCGGGTCGCGACGACCGCCGGGCCGGCGCCGGGAGGGCGGCGGCCCGCGCCGGTCAGCACCACCGCCGCCGCCCCGTCCCCGAACAGGCCCGACGCGATCAGGTTGGCCAGCGACAGGTCGCCGCGCTGCAGCGTGAGGGTGCAGAGCTCGACCGACAGGAGGACCGCCACCTCGCCCGGATGCCCGGCGAGGTAGTCGGCGGCGCGCGCCACTCCGGCGGCGCCGGCCACGCACCCGAGTCCGAAGATCGGCACGCGCTTGAGATCGTTCCGGAAGCCGAGGCGGTTGATCAGGCGCGCATCGAGACTCGGCGCCGCCACGCCGGTCACGCTCGTGACCCAGAGCGCGTCGACGTCGCGCGGCACGAGGCCGGCGCGCGCGAGCGCCGCCTCGATCGCGGCGCCGCCGACCTCGAGCCCGACCCGGATCCAGGCGTCGTTCGCCGCCGCGAATCCGTCGAGCCGGGCGTATTCCTCGAGCGGCAGCGCCAGGTGCCGCCCGCGCACCTGCACGTTGCGGTGCAACGTCTCCATCCGATCCGCCTGCCGCCCGTGATCGGTCCAGAACGTTCGGAGCGTCGCGATCAGGGTCTCCTGGTCGGCGTAGTGCGGCGGCAGGGCGGTCCCGACCGAGGCGATGCGGGCCGGAGGCGGAGCCGGCGCGGAGGTCTTCATGGTGCCTCCAGTATACGGACCACGACCCCCGCCGCCGGTGCGCGCCGGCACCGGCCGGCCGGGGCGCGACCGGCGCACTTCCGGCGGCGGTCGCGGCCCCCGGGGAGACGCCTCGATGCCGGGGCGCCGTGGTATTCTCCCGGCGATCCGCAACGAGCACCGGACGAGGACCCCTTGTCGAGCCTCCGCACCGCCCTGGTCACCGGGAGCACGCGCGGCATCGGCCGCGCCATCGCCGCTACCCTGGCGGCGCGCGGTTGCGCCGTGGTGCTGAATCACGCGAGCGCGGGCGGCGCCGCGGCGGCGCTCGCCGCCATCCGCGCTGCCGGCGGCAGGGCGCACGCGGTCCGCGCCGACGTCACCGATCCCGAGGGGTGCCGCCGGCTGGTGCGCGAGACCGAGGCGCTGGTCGGCCCGATCGACATCCTGGTGAACAACGTCGGGCCGTTCCTGCAGCGGTCGCTCGCCGAGACCAGCGACGCGGAGTGGCGGCTCATGCTCGACGGCAACCTGGGAAGCGCCTTCTGGTGCGCGCGCGCGGTCCTGCCGTCGATGCGGACGCGGCACGCGGGGACGATCGTCAACGTCGGCGCGCTGAATGCCGAGATTTCCCCCGGGATGACGCACGACGCGCCGGCCTACTCGATCGCCAAGAGCGCCCTCATGATGCTGACCCGCACCCTGGCGCGCGCCGAGGGGCCGCACGGGATCCGGGTCAATGCGGTCGGCCCCGGGTTCATCGAGACCGAGGGGTACGCCGAGTGGGACCCGGCCGAACAGGCACGGTGGCGATCGCAGATCCCGGCCGGCCGCTTCGGCCGCCCCGAGGAGGTCGCGGAGGCGGTGGCGTTCCTCGCCTCGGAGAAGGCCTCGTACGTTTCCGGGGCCATCCTGACGGTGCATGGTGGGCTATGGCTGTAGAGGCGGCTCCGGCGCTCTTCGTCACCGGGCAACTGGCGAAGGAGAGTCTCGAGGCGACCCTCGCCGCGATGCGTCCCGCTTTTCCGTGGAGCGTCGCGGCGCTCCGGGTGAAGGTGGCGGCGCTCATGACCACCGAGATCCTGAAGCGCAACCTGCGACCGGAGCCGGCCGCCGGCGTCATCTACCTTCCCGGGCTCTGCCAGGCCGACACCACGGCGCTCTCGGCGCACTTCGAGCGCCCGGTGAAGAAGGGCCCGAAGGACCTGCGCGACCTGCCGGAGTTCTTCGGCGGAGTGGCGCAGGCGTACGACCCGTCGGGGCCGCACGACCTGACCCTCCTCGCCGAGATCAACGACGTGCACCGGCTCGACGACGGCGCGCTGCTCGCGCGCGCGGCGCGCTATCGCGAGGACGGCGCCGACGTGATCGACCTCGGCTGCTCGCCGGAGCATCCGCTCCCGGACCTCGGGCGGCGGGTGCGGCTCCTGCGCGCCGAAGGCCACCGGGTCAGTGTCGACACCTTTGACGAGCGCGAGGCGCTCGAGGGCGACGCCGCCGGCGCCGAATTCCTCCTGAGCCTGAATCGCACGAACATGGCGCTTGCGGGACGCCTGTCGGCGACCGTCGTGGTGGTTCCCGACGCCGGCGGCGGCCTGCCGTCGCTCCTCCACAACGTCGCCGAAGCCCGGCGCCGCGGCGCGCGGCGGGTGATCGCCGACCCGGTGCTCGATCCGATCCCGTTCGGCTTCGCGGCCTCGCTCGGTCGCTTCCTCGAGGCGCGCAAGGCGCTTCCCGACGTCGACCTCCTGATGGGCATCGGCAACCTCACCGAGCTGACCATGGCCGACTCGACCGGAGTGAACGCCATCCTGTGCGGGCTGATGGCGGAGATCGGGGTGCGCTTCGCGCTCACCACCGAGGTCGCCGACTGGACCCGCGGCAGCGTGCGCGAGATCGACTGTGGCCGCCGGATGATGCACCACGCCCTGTCGCGCCGCACCCTGCCGAAGGGCTACGACGGACGCCTGCTCACGACGCGCGATCGGCGCCTCAGGCGCCCGAGCGAGCCGGAGCTGCGCGCCCTGCACGACCGGGTCGCCGATCGGAACTTCCGGATCGAGACCGACGGCGACGCGGTCTTCGTCTTCAACCGCGACCGCTTCGTGCGGGTGACCGACATCCGCGACGCCTTCCCGCGTCTCGGCGTCGACGACGACGCCGCGCACGCCTTCTACCTGGGTCGCGAGCTGATGAAAGCCGACATCGCGCGGCGGCTGGGGAAGAAATACATCCAGGGAGAGCCGCTCGACTGGGGCTACCTGAGCTGGACCGAGGAGGAACGACCGCATGGCCGCCGGGCGTGACGTCCCGCTCGATCACCTCGACCGCCTGACGCTGGCGGCGCTGACCTGCCAGGTGCGCATCGGCGTCACCGAGGAGGAGCGCCGCACGCCGCAGCGCCTCGACGTCGATCTCGATCTCTACGCCGATCTCGGTCAGGCGGGGCGGATCGCCGACCTGGGGCTGACCATCGACTACCGCGAGGTGGCCGACCGGGTGCGGGCGCTCCTGGAATCGCGCACCTTCAACCTGGTCGAGGTGGTGGCGGTGGCGATCATCGACCTGGTCTTCGAGCGCTTCCGACCGGTGCGCCGGGTCGGGGTGCGGGTGCGCAAGTACATCCTTCCCAACGTGGCGCACGTCGAGG
>DATKFL010000319.1:0-6933 GCA_035511355.1 Dongiaceae bacterium | reverse complement strand
GCTCGGAGCCGGTGCGCTATCTCTTGTCCGAAGTGGAGGCGTGGCCCGTCTTCGTCTCCGAAGAAAGTGTCGTCGTGGTCGGCATGTCCCGATCGGCTCTCATCGGCGTCGATGGCAGGGCGCTGCTATCGGATCTGCCCGGATGGAAATCCTGCCACGTCCGCGTCACGCCATCACGCGGCGGTCGCAGGATGGCCATCACGGAGGAGAGCTACTCCGGTCACTGGAGCCTGCTGAAGGCGGAGCGCATCACCGTGCATGGGGTGGAGAAGGGCGAGCCCATCTGGACCGTCAAGCACACTCTGATGAAGGGCGCTTTCTTCGGCCACTCGGGAATCGCTCTGTCGCCGAACGGATCGCTGCTCGCGATCAACTCCTACGGGATCGTCACCCTGTACAGGTTGCCTGAGCCGAAGGCGAGCTGACCGCGTCAGGGGCCGGGGATGAGCGCACCATCGAGCCGGCCCCTCACGCTAGAATGCGCCCGGAGGCTCCTCTCCCATGCCGCAACATGAAAACGTTCCGCCCGCCAAGGCGACTGGTACCGCCACGTCGATGAGCGCCGCCGACAAGCACCGCCGCTATCTCTTCCCCTGCGCGACGACCTATTACGAGACCCCCCTGACCCTCGTGCGCGGCGAGGGGATGCATGTCTGGGACGAGGCGGGACGGAAGTACCTCGACGCCTTCGGCGGCGTCCTGACCGTCAGCGTCGGGCACTGCAACCCCGAGGTCACCGACGCGATCGTCAGACAGGTCAAGACGCTGGTGCACACTTCGACCCTGTACGCCAACCCGCCGCTCTCGGATCTCGCCGAGGCGCTGGCGCAGGTGCTGCCGGGCGATCTCGACCGGGTCTTTCTGACCAACTCCGGAAGCGAGGCCGACGAGACCGCGGTGCTCCTGGCGCGGGTCGCGACCGGGCGGCAGGAAGTGGTCGTGCTGCGCTACGGCTACGCCGGCCGGACCATGATGGCGATCGCCGCGAGCGGCCAGGCGTCGTGGCGCCTGCTGCCGCAGCCGGTGCCCGGGTTCGTGCACGCGGTGGCGCCCTACTGCTACCGCTGCCCGCTCAAGCTGACCTACCCCTCGTGCGAGGTCGCCTGCGCCGACGACGTGAAGGAAGTGATCGAGACCGCCACGTCGGGCGGGGTCGCCGCCTTCATGGCCGAAGTGATCATCGGCAGCGGCGGCTTCATCGTTCCGCCGCCGGAGTACTTCCAGAAGGTCGCCGAGCACGTGAAGCGCGCCGGCGGCCTGTTCATCGCCGACGAGGTGCAGACCGGCTGGGGTCGCACCGGCAAGATGTTCGGCATCGAGCACTACGGCGTCGTCCCCGACATCATGACCTTCGCCAAGGGAATGGCGAACGGCAGCCCGATCGGCTGCACCGCGACCACCGACCCGATCGCCGCCGTCCTGAAGCCGCTGTCGTTCAGCACCTTCGGCGGCAACCCGGTCACCTCGGCCGCCGCGCTCGCGACGCTGCGCGTCATCCAGAAGCAGAAACTGACCGAGAACGCCCGGGTGATGGGGGAGCGCCTGCGCGCCGGACTCCTCGCGCTGCAGCGCCGGCACCCGAACGTGATCGGCGACGTGCGCGGGCTCGGGCTGATGCAGGGGATGGAGTTGGTCGGCCCCGACAAGACGCCCGACCCGAAGGCGGTGGGGCGCGTCCTCGAGGCGACCCGGAGGCGCGGCGTTCTGATCGGCAAGGGCGGTCTCTGGGGGAACGTGCTGCGCCTCGCGCCGCCCCTCATCGTCGACGCCGCGCAAATCGACGAACTGCTCGCGGCGCTCGGCGAGGCATTCGATGCGCTCGCCGGGTCCGGCGGCGGTGCTTGACCGATCGTCCGGCGCCCGGCCCGCCCGGCCGCGCGCCCCGCGCCGCGACTGACGCCGCGCGCCCGCTCTTCGGCGGCCCGGCCACCGCGGCCGCCCTCGTCCTCGGGATGTTCACCGAGGCGGTCGGCTACGGCATGGTGGCTCCGACCCTGCCGTTCATGGCGCGCCAGGTCGGCGCCGGCGAGACCGCCCTCGGGCTCCTGGTCGGGGTCTACGCCGCCGTCGGTCTGTTCGTCGCGGTGCCGTTCGGCATCCTCGCGCAGCGCCTCGGGCGCCGATCGCTGGTGATTTTCGGGCACCTTTTCCTGGCGGTCGCCTCGATCGGCTTCGTCCTCGCGCCGTCGTACCCGTGGCTCCTCGTCGCCCGCACGGTGCAGGGACTCGGCGCGGCCGGTGTCTGGGTCGGATCGCTCACCATCGCCGCCGACCTCTCGGCCGACGCCACCATGGGCCGCTCGCTCGCCTGGATCACCGGCGCCTGGTCGGTCGGCTTCGTCGTCGGCCCGGCGCTCGGCGGGATCGGGACGTTGCAGACGCCGTTCCTAATCTACGCCGGTCTTTCGACCTGCGCCTTCTTCGTGGCGCTCTTCGGTCTGCCGGCGCTCGGTCGCGGCGGCCCACGCGCCACGTTCGGCGGCATCCTGGCGATCTACCGCCGGCCCGCGGTCCTGGCGTCAGGGCTCGCCACCTTCGGGCTGGCCTTCTTCTACGGCACCGTCGAGGCCTTCCTGCCGCTCATCCTGATGGGGCCGGCGGCGACCGGGGGCGCCGCCGAGGCCGTCACCGGCGCCGCCGCCGCGGCCGGCGCCATGAGCCGCACCCGCGTCGGGCTCCTGTTCACCATCGCCGGTCTGCCGAGCGTCATCCTGCCGGCGATCGCCGGGCGGATCGCCGATCGGTACGGCGACCTCAGGCTCATCGTCGCCGGATTCGCGTTCTCCGCCGCCTGGAGCCTCTCGTTCCTGCCGCTCTACGGCCGGGCGCCCGACGCCGCGCTCTTCTTCCTCCTCGGCTGCGTCGAGGTGATGGTCTACACGCCGGCGATCGCGCTCCTGAACCGCGGCATGCCGTCGAGCGACCGGGTCTTCGCCTCCGGGTCGCACTCGTACGCCTTCTCGCTCGGATTCTTCCTCGGGCCGCTGTCCGCCGGGCTTCTCCATCCGATCGGCGGCTACCCGATCATCTTCGGCCTGCTCGCGGCGATCGGCGCCGCGGCCGCGATCGCCGTGCCGCGCGTCGCCGCGCGACTTTCCGGCGTCGCGCCCCTTGCGAGCGGCGCGCGCGAGTATTAATGTTCCGTATTCGATGCCGGTTGACGAGAAGACCCCGGGACGGAAGAACGGCGCGGTGAAGAACGGAGCGGGCGACGAACGCGCCGCGACCGTCGTCGACGCGCCGCCCGAGACCGCCCCGACCGGCACCGCGACCGCGACTCCCGAAGCCCCCGCCGACGCCCCCGGCACCGTCACCGCCACCCAGCCCGAAGCGCAGCGCGAACCACGCACCATGCGTCTCCTGTTCATCTCGAAGTGGGGTCTCATCCACGACCTCGCCTGGGAGGTGAAGAAGGAAGGGCACGAGGTGCGCTACCACATCATGTCGAAGGCCGACCGGGAGGTGGGCGACGGCTTCGTCGACAAGGTCGACAAGTGGGAGGAGCACAAGGACTGGGCCGACGTCATCGTATTCGACGACTGCGAGTTCGGCGCCATCCCCGATCGCCTGCGCAAGGAAGGCAAGGCGGTGGTCGGCGGCACCCCCTACACCGACAAGCTCGAGATGGACCGCGACTTCGGCCAGGAGGAGATGAACGCCGCCGGCCTGACGGTGCTGCCGCGCTGGGAGTTCGACTCCTTCGACGCCGCCATCACCTTCATCAAGGTGAACCCCGGCCGCTACGTCGTGAAGCCCTCCGGCAAGGCGCAGAACGAGAAGGTGCTGTCGTTCGTCGGCCAGGAGGACGACGGCCTCGACGTGCTGACCATGCTCGAGCACTACAAGAACGGCTGGGCCGCGAAGATCAAGTCGTTCCAGCTGCAGAAGTACGCCTCGGGGGTCGAGGTGGCGGTCGGCGGCTACTTCAACGGCAAGGACTTCATCCTGCCGATCCACGTCAATTTCGAGCACAAGCGGATGTTCAACGACGACATCGGCCCGCAGACCGGCGAGATGGGGACCGCCGGGTTCTGGTACGGCGCCAGCGCGCTCTACAACCAGACCCTTGCGAAGATGAAGGACCGCCTCGCCGAGGCCGGCTACGTCGGCTACATCGACATCAACTGCATCGCCAACGCGCGCGGCATCTTCCCTCTGGAGTTCACCTGCCGGTTCGGCTATCCGACCATCAATCTTCAGATCGAAGGGGTGCTGTCGCGCTGGGGGGAGTTCCTCGCCGCCATCGCCCGCGGCCAGCCCTTCAACCTGCGCACGAAGAAAGGCTTCCAGATCTGCGTCGTGATCGCCGTGCCGCCCTTCCCGTTCGTCGACCCCGACGCGTTCAAGAAGTTCTCCGAGGACGCCGCGGTGATCTTCAAGAAGCCGGTGGTCGAAGGGCTGCACCCCTGCGACATCCGGCTGGTCGACGGCGACTGGCGGCTGGCGGGGAACTCCGGGTATGCGCTGGTCGTGAGCGGATCCGGCTCGACCATGGACGACGCCCGCCGCGAGGCCTACAACCGGGTGAAGAACATCATCATCCCGAACATGTTCTACCGCACCGACATCGGCGAGCGCTGGCACCGCGACGGCGATCTCCTGCAAACTTGGGGATTCATGTCGTGAGGCGCGCGCGCATCCACGCCGCCACCGGCCGGATCACGATTCGGTGATCCCGCTGGCACCCTCGCCCGGCATCATCTATTAATAGCGGCCGATGAGCGCTCCCGCCGCCTCCCGGAATCCCGCCTCCGGCGCCGCCACGCCCCCCGCCGGCGCCGCGCCGCCGCCCGCCGGCACGCCGCCGAAGAAGCCCGGCGCGCTGCGCACCATCGCCGAGGCGATGAAGTCGCCGCGCACCGCGGCGGTGTCGCTCCTGGCCTTCTCGTCCGGGATGCCGCTCGGTCTCGTCTGGATCGCGATCCCAGACTGGCTCCGCAACGGCGGCGTCGACCTCAAGATCGTCGGCCTGGTCACGTTGACCCAGGCCCCCTGGACCTTCAAGGTGCTCTGGGCCCCGCTCATGGATCGCTGGGCCCTGCCGTGGCTCGGCCGCCGCCGCGGCTGGGCCGCGCTGATGCAGGTGGCGCTGTTCGCGCTGACTCTTTGTCTTGCCGGTGTCGGGCATGTCCCGGAGGCGCCCTGGGTCGTGCTCGCGCTGTCGCTCGCCATCGCCTGCGCCTCGGCCACGCAGGACATCGCCATCGACGCCTACAGCGTCGACATCCTGCGTCCCGAGGAGCAGGGGGTCGCGGTCGGCGCCAGCCGATCGATCTATCGCGTCGCCATGCACATGGCCGGCGCCCTGGCGATCACCGTCGCCGGCATGACCTCCTGGCCCGCCGTCTGCGTCGGCCTGGCGACGCTCTACCTGCCGATGCTCTGGATCACGATCAAGGCCCCCGAGCCCGAGGACGCCCCGCGCCCGCCGAAGACCCTGCGCGAAGCGCTCTGGCTGCCGTTTCTGGGATTCCTCGGCCGGCACCGCGCCCTCGAGATCCTGGCCTTCGTGATCCTCTACAAGATCTCCGACAACCTGGCGGTCGCGCTGCTGCGGCCGTTCCTGATCGACAAGGGGTACAACGACGTCGAGCGCGGCGTCGTGCTCGGCACCGTGTCGATCGTCGCCACCGTCATCGGGACCCTCGCCGGCGGCTTTCTCACCACCGCGATGGGGCTCGGGCATGCGCTCTGGGTCTTCGGCTTCCTGCAGATCTTCTCGAACATCGGCTACATCCTGGTCGACCGCGCGCCGCACGACGTCTGGCTGATGAGCGCGGCGGCGATCTTCGATCAGGGGACATCGGGGATGGGGACCGGGGCGTTCTCGGTGCTGCTCTTGCGGATGACCCAGAAGCGCTTCTCGGCGACCCAGTACGCGCTGTTCTCGTCGCTGTTCGGCATCCCGCGCATCATCTCGGGGCCGATCGCGGGCGTGACCGTGAACGCGATTGGCTGGGAGGCGTTCTTCTGGCTGACCCTGTTCGCCGGCATCCCGGGGATGCTGATGCTGCAGCGCTTCTCGCCGGTGGGGGTGCGCGACCCGGTGTTCACGGTGGACGCGCCGAAGCATGCGCGGCCGCTGACGAAGGGGGCGCTGGTCGCGCGCGGGGTCGTCGGGGGCATCGCGGGGCTGGCGTTCGCGGTGCTGTCGAGCGCGGCGATCGGCGGGCTCAAGGCGATGAAGGCCGATCCGACGGCGGGTTTCTCGATGGCGGGCCCTCTCGCTGCGCTCCTGCGGCCCGAAGGTGCAGGTGGGTGGCTCGAACTGCTGGGGCTGCTCGTCTTCGCCATGTTCGTGGGACTCGCGACGGCGGCGGTGGGGGCGGCGAGGAATGTCGCTACCGGCGCGGATTCCGTCGGATAGCCGGGGGCCCCCACTCGAACCATCCCCTCTGAGCCCGGGGGGCCCCGAATCGCCTCGCTGGCCGGCGCCCAATCCGCATGGCCAGGGAACCACTTCGAGTTCGCCCGCGAAATCTCCTCTCCGCCCTCATTCCCATAGCGTATATTCCGGCCAAATGCCGACCAACAAAGTCGTTCCAACGCGCCGGCCGGTGGGGGGATGCGCTGAGAGGAGAGGCATGCCGTTCATTCCTGCAGGAGCGAGTGACGGCCGTCCACGCCCCTGGTCGGACCGGATGGCCGGTGGGGATCTCGACATCATGAGCAGGAGCTTGCGGGCCTTCCCGCGTCTGCTCGCGAGGGTGGTCGGGCTGCTCGTTGCGATCCTCCCGGTAGCGGCCAGTGAGGTGTGGGCTGCAGCGCGCCCGCTGCTCGACGACTATCAGGCTACGCCCTCCCCTGTGGTGTTCGGCCGATTGATCGTCGGGGATTTCGACAACGACGGACTGCAGGATGCGGTCGTCGTTCCAGGGCTCTCGATGCCGGGCCCAGTGCATTTCCTGCGCAACCGCGGTGATGGCACGTTCG
>DATKFL010000318.1:0-3842 GCA_035511355.1 Dongiaceae bacterium | reverse complement strand
CGCCGCTCCTCGTGGGGAAGCGGCACGCGGGGCAGGTCTGGTTCACCTCGAGCGTCCCGGGGGTGTTCACCGAGAGTCACGAGCGGACGGTCACCGCCGTCGCCGACATCCTCAGCCTGTCGCTCGAGCACGAGCGGCTGTTCCGCCTCGACGCCGATCGGCGCCGGCGCCTCGACGCGATCGACGTGCTGCTTCCCGCGATGGCGCGCACCCTCGACGTGCGCGGCACCTTCGACCGGGTCTCCGAAATCGCCCAGCCGGTCCTGCCGCACGATCGCCTGATCCTGACGACCCTCGACGCCGACGGAAAGAACCTCGTGGTCGAGGCCTCGAGCGGCGAGCCGATCCCCGGGATGCCCGCCAAGTTCCGGTGCGGGACCGACGAGGACGAAGGGGAGCTGCCGGAGTACGTCCTGGTCCCGGACACCGAGGATCAGCCGGGCGACTGCGGCGCCCGCGAAGGCTGCCGCTCGCTCGGCATGCGGTCCTTCCTCGGCATCCCGATGCACGTCGACCCCGGCACCTCGTGGCTGATCGTGGTGTCGCGCACGCCGCACCAGTATTCCGAGGAGGACGTCATCGTCGGTCGCCGCCTCGCCGACCACGTCAGCCTCGCCCTCTCGCACCAGCGTCTCGCCGAGGAGGAGCGCCTCGCCGCCGCCGCGCGCGAGCGCGCCACCCGTCTCGAGGAGCGGGTCCAGGTGCTCAAGGATCAGCTGGAGGCGAGCCTCGGGTTCCGGCGGGTCATCGGCGAGGCGAAGCCGTGGAAGGCGGTCCTGAGTCAGGCGGCCAAGGTCGCCCAGACCGAGACCACGGTCCTCCTGACCGGCGAGTCGGGCACCGGCAAGGAAGTCATCGCCCGGCTCATTCATCGCGGCTCGCCGCGCAACGGCGGGCCGTTCGCGGCGCTCAACTGCGCGGCGCTCCCGGAGGCGCTCCTCGAATCGGAGCTCTTCGGACACGAGAAGGGGGCCTTCACCGGCGCGACCGCCGCGCGCGCCGGGAGGATCGAGCAGGCGTCCGGCGGCGTGCTCTTCCTCGACGAAGTGGGCGAGATGACCCCGGCGGTGCAGGCCATGCTCCTGCGGGTCCTGCAGGAGCGGGAATACCAGCGGCTGGGCGGCACGCGGTCGCTCAAGGCCGACGTGCGCATCGTGGCGGCGACCAACCGCGACCTCGAGGCCTCGATCGCCCGCGGCGATTTCCGTGAGGACCTGTTCTACCGCCTGCGGGTCTTCGAGATCGCGCTGCCGCCGCTCCGGGAGCGGGCGCAGGACATCGCCCCGATGGCCGCGGCGTTCCTCGAGGAGATCGGATCCCTCGTCGGCCGGAAGGCGGCCGGCTTCACGCGCGCCGCGCAGGATGCCCTGGTCGCGTACCACTGGCCCGGCAACGTGCGCGAGCTGCGCAACGCGCTCGAGCGCGCCACCATCCTGTGCGACGGCGGCCTCATCGAAGTCGAGCACCTGCCGTTCGGAATCGGGGCCCCCGCGCGCGGCGCCCGCGTCCGCCCGGCCGACGCGACCGTCACCGCGCGACCGCCGGCCGCCCCCGGCGCGGCGGACGGCGGCCGGCTCCGCGACGTGGAACGCGACCTGATCGTCCGGGCGCTCGAGGAAGCGGGGAACAATCGATCGCAGGCGGCTCGCCGGCTCGGCATCACCCGCTCGCAGCTCTACACCAAGATCCAGCGCCACCGGCTCGACGTCAGATCGTCAGGAAGCACCACTCCTTCGTGAACGGCACGCTCCCGAGCTGCAGGCCGCGCTTGTCCCCCACCAGCACGACGTCGGAGTGGTTGTAGCCGCAGCCGAGGTCCGGCGCGTACAGCCCCGGCTCGTTGCTGAACATCATTCCCTTCCGGAGCATCGTGTGATCGCCGAGGGCGATGTAGGGCGGCTGGTGCCCCTCCCACCCCTGTCCGTGCGCCGGCCGGTGGTAGATGTACTTCGCCATCCCGCTCTGCACCTGGTGATCGTGCACCCGTTTCGCGACGTAGGAGCAGGTGACGCCGGCCGCCGACTCTTCCGCCTGGATGCGGCAGGCGTCGGTGTGCACCTGCCAGAGCGTGTCGCGCGCGCTCGTCGACGGCGCGATCTGGTAGGCGCGGTACAGCTCGCCGCCGCACCCTGCGAGGGTGACCACACCGGAAACCTGGAGCCCGTCCCCCTTCCGGATGCGGTTGTGATGGAACTGGTTCGGATGCGGGTAGGCGGTGCCGATCCCGGTGCGCACGCCGAGGTCGACCTGCACGCCGACCGCCGTGTGCGGCCGTCCGTCGCGCTTCACGTCCCCCATGATGAGGTCGACGCCCCAGCGCGTCGCCTCCACCTGCACCTCGAAATCGGTGGCGTCGGTGCCCCGCGCCAGGATGTAGTCGCGCGCGAACGCGTGGATGCGGCTGAAATAGTTCATCGCCCGCTGGGTCAGGGCGATCTCCTCCGGCGTCTTGACCATGCGCATCGCCTCGCAGAGATCGCCGACCTTGCGGAGCGTCGTTCCCGGAAGGATGGTCGTCGCCAGGCCGGTGAATTCGGCGGTGATCGGGAAATCGACGCCGAGCGGCCTGCCGGCGGCGTCGCGCGCGCGGAGCCCCTTCAGGATCCAGGCCTTCAGATCGACCGTCGCGCCCATCTGCACCTGGCCGAGGTTCGGGAAGGCGCCCTCGCCATGTTGCAGATCGAAGTACGACTCGCGGTCCTTGATCCACCAGGAGCCGACCAGGTCCCGATCGAGTCCGGGATGGAACCAGGTCGGCTGCGCGGTCTCCGCCGCGGGGATGTACAGCATGAAGGGGCGCTCGGTCGAGGTGTGCCACAGCCCGCTGTAATAGATGATGTTCCAGCGGTCCGAGAGAAGCGCCCCCGCGATCCCCTCGTCCCGCAGCACCGCCTTGAGCGCCGACACCCGGCCCCGATGCCAGGCCTCGTCGAGCCGGTCGACGGTCGCCGGCTTCGGATGCTCGGGGTTGGGCTTCAGGAGCGCGGCCGAACCCGAAGGACCGCCCGAGGCGGCGGCCGCCGCCGCCCGTTTCGTCTCATCCCCCGCGGCCGGCCGGCCGGAGGCGGTGGCGGATCCGGTTCCGCTCGCGAGCGCCGCCGCGCCGAGCGCGGCGGTCTGGAGCGAGGTCGCGAGGAACTGCCGCCGACTCTTGGCCATCGGTCACCTCCCGGCGCGGGCGGGGCCTTCCGGCCCCGGGACGGATCGGCCCGCGGAGTGCGGATTATGAACCAGGAGGGGGGTAAGCCGGACCGGCCATCCCCGCAACCTCCCCATCGTTGCGCGCCGGCCCGATGACGGTATACTCCGCCCTAGTGCTCGCATCGAACCGTTCATCGTCCCGGAGGACGGAGGTCACCATGCGTCGTCAACTCCCGCTGTTCGCCCTGCTTCTGCTCGTCGCGGTCCCCGCGTTCGCGCAGGACAAGCCGGTCCCGGCACGGCCTGCGGCCGCCGCCGTGGTCGACTTCCGTGTCTTCCGCTACGAGACGCTTGACGGCTGGAAGGCCGCCATCGATCTCGGCGGCCTGTGGCGTCCGCACCCCGAGTCACGCCAGAGCTTCGGCGGCATGCTCGCCTTCCTGCACCCCGACGGCGAGACCAGCGCCGCGGTCGGACCCGCCTACGAGGCCGACATGATGTACGGGAAGAAGTGGGCCTGGTTCGGCGGCGGCGACGTCGGCTACATCATCGGCGACGCCGACCAGTACGGCTCGGGCATCGTCGACTTCAAGACCGGCATCCGCTGGGCCGGCGCGTCGTTCGCGCCGCGCGTGGCGCTGGCGCTGCGCAAGACCCTCATGGAAGAAGAGGGCGCCGGCGAGAAGATCGACACCTTCGGA
>DATKFL010000317.1:0-5199 GCA_035511355.1 Dongiaceae bacterium | reverse complement strand
CCCCCGCCGCCGGCCGCGGAGCCCGCGCCGCCCGCGGGCGACGCGAGCGACGCGGTCGCGCGCGCCCTGGTCGCGGCGCGCGCGCTCCTGCCGCGCGGGTTGCAGCCGGCGTCCGCCGGGGCGCTGCCCTTCGACCCCCAGGCCGCCGTCGCCGGGGGCGGCGTCGACTCGCCGCCGCCGGTGCCCTTGCGCGTCCTGGCGTTCTTCGATCCGTCGACCCGCGACGGGCTGGCAATCTACCGGTCGTCCGACCGGCCGGCCGCCGACGGCGCTGCGCCGCCCCGCCTCGTCCGGCTGCGGCTGCGGTCGCCGCTCGACTCGCTCGAGCTGGTCGATCCGGCCAACGGCACGACCCGCCGCCTCGCCGACAGCACGCCCCCGGGGGCCATGGTGGATCTTCCGCTGGTCCCCGGGGCGCTCGTGCTGCGCTACCGCGTGGCGCAGACGGCGCTGCCGATCAACGAGGAGGCGCGCGTCGGCGCCACCACCGAGCTGACCGCCGAGGAGATCATCGCGCGCGAACGCGAGAGCCGCGCCATCCAGGCGACCCGGCTGACCCACTACGAAGCGAAGGCGACGATCAGCATCCATTACCGCCTGGCGGCGCTCGGGGAGACCGTCGACCTGGTCACCGAGAACCGCCTCTTCGTGAAGGAGGGCAAGCAGGACTACGAGCAGACCGCGATGTACGTCAACGGCGCCCTCTGGCGCGGCAAGCAACCCCCCTACCTTCCGTACCTGCAGCCGGGCACGGTGAGCGAAGTGCCGCTCGACATCCGTCTCGACGAACGCTACCGCTACCGGCTCGAGGGGCGCGACACCGTCGACGGCCACGAGTGCTACGTCATCGGCTTCGAGCCGTCCGCCACCGAGGGCACCGAGAGCCTCTATCACGGCAAGGTGCTGATCGACACCCGGCTGTTCACCCGCGTGAAGATGGCGGCGGTGCAGACGAATCTCTCCGACCCGCTGCGCTCGAACGAGGTGGTCTATCGATTCGCGCCGGTGAGCACGCCGCGCGGCGACGTCTGGCTGCCGGAGACGATCAACGGGCAGATGAACTTCGAGCTGCTCGGGTACTCCCTGGCGGTCGAGCGCGAAGCCGCCTACACCGACTACAAGAGCGACGAGGAGGGGTTCGACGCCCGCCGGCAGGAGGCGTACGACTCGGGCCGGCCGCTGTTCCGCGACACCGGCGGCACCTTCTTCAAGCTCGACCACGACGGCCAGGTCGAGACCCTGCAGTCGCTCGACGCCCCGCGCAACACCCTCCTGGTGATGGGGATGTCGGTCGGCGAGACCGGCGGCGTGTCGTTCCCGTTCGCCGGCGTGAACTGGTTCGACTTCGACTTCAAGGGGACCGGCACGCAGTTCAACCTCGCGTGGGCCGGGCCGTTCTGCGACATCTCCTGGAACCAGCCGAACCTGCTCGGCACCGGCAACGACGTGCGCCCCTGGTCGCTCGCGGTGCAGGGGACCTTCAACGCGCTCGAATCCGAGGACAAGAACGCGACCACCGCCGGGACCTTCGGCTCCGAGGAGGTCGACATCCTGCGCGAGACCGTGCGGGCCGCTCTGGCGATCCCGGCCGGCAACTTCCTGCGCTTCTCGCTCGAGACCCGCGCCTCCTACCAGAACTTCGACCGCAAGAAGGGCACCGACCCGGCGTTCGTCCTGCCGCCGACGAACTACGAGCCGGTGGTCAATCTGCGCGGCGAGTTCGCGCGCCTCGGCTGGCTGACCGCGCTGTGGGGCGAATGGGGGTACCGCAGCGACTGGGCCGCCTGGGGCCTGCCGGGGCAGAAGTTCGAGGAGGACGACCGCGACTTCACCCGCCTCGGCATCGACCTGCGCAAGTCGTACTACGCCGGCATCCACAACAAGCTCGGCTTCGGCATCAGCGGCTTCGAGGGGCGGAGCCTCGATCGCTTCTCGCGCTTCGAGCTCGGCGACTTCCGCGCCGCGCGCGTGCGCGGCTTCAACGCCTCGGGCATCCACTTCGATCGCGGTCTGGTGGCCGAGGCCTCGTACGCCTTCCCGATCGGCAAGAGCCTGCGCGCCGACCTGGGGGTGCAGGAAGGGTTCGTGCACAGCGGCGACGACTTCGGCGACGGCTACGAGCGGGTGATCGGCAGCGGTCTCAACCTCGAGTTCTCCGGCCCCTGGAGCACCTTCGTCACGGTGCGCATCAGCCGCGCGATCTCGTCGACCATCCCCGACAAGGGGAGCGGCGGCGACCTGCGCGTCGTCTTCTTCCGGACCTTCGACAAGTGGAGCCGCAAGGGCGGCAACGGCCGCCCGCCCGCCGTGCCGGTGCAACCAGGCGAACCCCCGGAGCCGACCGTCATCCTGCCGGAGTAGAATCCGCGCCGCGATCCCGGAGCCGTCCCGGATCGGGAAGGAGGCGCGCATGCTCGGCCTGACCAATCTCGGGGTCGTCCACACGGCCGTCAGCCTGGTCGCCGTCGGCACCGGGTTCGCGGCGATCGGGAAGTATCGCGAGATCACGACGAAAAGCCGGCTCGGGCAGGTCTACCTCACCTCGACCGTCCTGACCGCGGTCACCGGTCTCGGCATCTTTCAGCACGGCGGGTTCGGGCCGCCGCACGTGCTGTCGATCCTGACGCTCGCGGCCGTTGCCGGTGGTCTCTGGTTCGGATCGTCGCGCCGCAAGCAGGCGCTGTTCTTCACGACGACGCTTTTCTTCCACATGATCCCGGGGTTCACCGAGACGCTGACCCGCCTCCCGGCCGGCCATCCGGTGTTCGCGTCGCAGGAGGACCCGGGGCTCCGGCCGATCCATGCCACGCTCGCGGTGCTGTACGTGATCGGGCTGACGATCCAGTGGCGCTGGCTGAAGCGGATCGGGGCGAACTAGGAGCCTGTCACTCGGTCGCGAAGAATGGCGCCAGCGCCGGAGTGCGCTCCTCGACGAACGCGTCGAACCGCTCGCGCGCCGACCCGCGCAGGAGGAACGACCCCGCCCACGCCAGTCCGGCCAGCATCACGACGACCCCCAGGTGATGCGTCAGGGTCGACACCCGGCGCACGCTGTCTTCACCGAGCAGTCCGAAGGTATAGAAGAGATTGTTCCAGTCGTGGTCGCCGCCCCCCACCAGCGGCAGCGTCAGGTCGCGCGCGTCGGCCATGTAGACCGAGATGTTGACCAGATTCTCCCCCGTCCACCAGGCGCAGACCGCCGCCGCGAACGGCTGTCGCCTGGCGACGAGGAAGTAGCCAGCGAGCCCCGCCGGCACGGCCAGCTGCCCGAGCGTCCCCCCGAGGAAATGCATCGTGTCGCCGAACGGGATCAGGAAGAGATGCCCCGCCTCGTGGAACGCGAGATTGACCAGATCGAGAAAGCAGGAAGGCATCGCGGCCGTGCAGAGACGCAGCGTCCACCAGGCGAGCAGCGCGATCAGGACGGCACGGGCATGGAACATCGGAGGCTCCCACCCGCAAAGATAGGGCCCGGCCGGTGTCGATCAAGGCCCGGGTGTCGACAAGGCCGGGCCCGATGAAAAGAGGGGCGGGAGCCATCGGCCCCCGCCCATTCGGTTGGATCCTTCGATGATCGTGCTACGGGCGCCGTCTCAGCGGCAGGTCTTTCGCCCCGCGGGTCCCTTGCACTTGTTCGAGCAGCAGTCGGCGTTGGCGTTGCAGGTGGAACCGACCGGGCTGCAGGTCGGGGTGCAGGACGGCGACCCCGAGCAATTCGGATCGGCGCAGTCGGTGAGACCGTCGCAGTCGTTGTCGACCCCGTCGTTGCAGACTTCAGCGACCGGGACGCAGCCGCCGCCAGGCGCCAGGAACGGCTGCACCGACGGCCAGTAGTAGGCCAGCGCGCCGTCGACGGTGGCGTTGTTGACGTTGTCGCAGTCGTCGTTGACGTTCGTACCGCAGGCTCCGGAGAGCTGCCCGACCACCTCGCTCGCGCTGTTGACGACCGCCGAACCGCTGCTGCCGCCCTCGGTGCCGCCACCGGTGGTGCGGCTGTAGATCCGCTGGCCGCGCGGCCAGCCCTGGCAGGTCGGCGCCGAGGTGTCGGTGTGCTGCGTCGACCAGGCCTGAGGCGCCCAGGCCGGATGGCTGATGCGCCAGAGGTTGACGTTGTTGGTGTTGGCGACCGCGGTGTTGTTCCAGCCCATGAAGTTCGAGCCGGAGGGCGGCGCCTGGTTCAGTTGCAGGAGGGTGAAATCGCCGGCGGTGCCGGTCGCCTTGACCGTGGCGCCGAGGCGCTGGATGCCACCGGGATTGGTCTGCGCCGGGCAGGCGGTGCTGCCGCAGGCGATGCTGAACTGGAAGTAGGCCTCCAGATTCGCGGCGATGCTGTTGGTGCTCAGACAGTGGTTCGCGGTCAGGAAGTACGGAATCTGGCTGGCCGCGACGGTGTCGTTGAGAAGCGTCCCGGTGCAGGTGTAGATGAACTGACCCTGCACCCACTGCATCAGCGCGGTCGCCGCCTTGGACGGATCGGCGGGCGTCCCGCTGTGGCAGGAGGCGTTGTCGATGCAGGGGACGTTGAACGAGCAGAACGACTCGGTGGCGATGCGCTGCGAGTTCGCGAATGCCTTGCCGATGTGGCCCACCTCGGCGATGCCGAACCCGATCCGCGTCAGGTCGTCGGTCCCGGCCGGGCCATAGTGCCGCAGGACCAGCACACCGACCTGCCCGAACACCGAGTGCGTCCAGAAGTCGGCGTTGTGCGCCGCCAGTCCGTTCTGGTAGGGGCCGAATGCCTGACCCTCGGGGCTGTAGAAGAAGAGGTCGGCGTCGGAGGGGATGTCGAGGTTGGTGATGTGCAGGCGCACGGCGCCCGCGCCTTCGGCCCGCACGGCGGTGGCCCAGACGAAACCGCCGTCGGGGGTCGCCTGCAGGAACCCGCCCGCGACCGGGCGGGGTGTCGTGCTCAGGAGCTTCGCGTCGAGCCCGGTGAACCGGACCGTGAGGCCGAGCGCCTTGGCGCGCCCGACGACGGCGGGGCCGTTGCGATCGGCCTCCTGGTGCTTCCTGAGATCGGTCTGCTCCTCGGGGGTGAGGCGTATCGCCAGCGGCGCGGCCAGCACGCCGGCCGGCGTCTCGCCGGCGAGCCAGGCGTTGAGCGCCGTCATCTGTGCGATTTCCTCGTCGATGCTGGGCCCGCCGGCGAGCGGTTCGCCGGCGATCCGGTCGATCGACGCAGCGGGGGCTGCGGCGAGA
>DATKFL010000316.1:0-7358 GCA_035511355.1 Dongiaceae bacterium | reverse complement strand
ATCGCCGCGCCCCAGCCAGATCCCGCCGTTGCGAAGCTCGCAGCAGTTGAATCCGTGGTGCGCCCCGAAAGCCAGATCAGGACGGCCGTCGTTGTTGAAATCGGCGGCGCCAAGGGAAAAATCGCCATCGGCGTTCCGGCTCAACAACACGCCCGGCTCCAGGCTTCCGTCCCCGCGGCCGCGCAGAAGCACGAGGTAGTTTTGCTCCTCACTGTTGTCGAAAGTTCCGACCAGGAAATCGACCGCGCCGTCGAGGTCGACGTCGGCGGCGACGATCTGTCGCGGCAGGCCGACCGAATCGAGCGCGTCGGTTGAATAGCCAGCGGGGTCGCCAAATCCCCCCGAGGCATCTCCCAGGAGCACAACGGCCTGGCGGCTGCCCGGGCTGGCCACCACGAGATCCGGCACCAGGTCGCCGTTCACCAGGGCGACGACGAGGCTGTAGGCGGACACACCGGAGGCGAGGCGCTTTTCCGACTGGAACGACCCGTTGCCCAATCCCTTCCACAGCGACACGCCGCCGAAATAGTTGGCCGCGAGCAGGTCGGTCCTGCCGTCCAGGTCGAGATCGACCGCGAGAACGGACCCGGGGCTGTCGCCGGCCGACAGCAGGAACGGCGCTGCAGGAACCCCGCTGGGCGGCGTGAGGAAGACGGCCACCTTGTCGTCGACCGGGAGTGCCGCAGCAACGTCATCGCGTCCATCACCGTTGAAGTCGGCGATGGCCAGCGCGACGGGAATCGCTCCCACGGGGACGCGCTGCTGCGCCCCGAAATCTCCACCGCCGAGCCCGCGAAGTATCGACAGATCTTCCGACCAGCGGTTTGCCACCACGAGGTCGCGGATACCGTCGCCGTCGAGGTCGGCGGTCGCCACCATGATCGGTCGTTCCCCCACGGTGTGCGCCATGTTCGGGAAGAGGGGGCGCGCGGCGTGCGCGACTGTCGCGAGCGCCGGGATCGCCGCGATCAGGATCCCGAGGACGGTGAAACGGATGTCACCGATGCGCAACCGGCTCCGGCGACGGAGCCGTCTGGGGTCCTGCAGAGTCATCGGCGGATTGTCCATGCGCCGGGGCGGCGCGGTCACAACGGGCAGCCTTCCATCTACGCGCAGCGCGCATGGCTGTCAAGCGGCTCGTCGGGACCTGACGCAAACGATGTCGCGCGTCACCGTGACGGCGCGCCGTCGATCGTCTGGCGGCCCTCCGGCCGGTGCGCTAGGCTGTCAGATATGCGGACAGCGGGTGCCTTCTTCGTCGGGCTTCTGTGCCTCGCGGCGCGACTTTCCGCGCAGCCCGCGGCGCCCGTCGCCGCGCCGGCAACCCCCTCGACCGCGCCGGTCCCCGAGGCGGTCATCCTGGTCGTCGCGCCGGGCTTCCCCGGGACGACGGCGCAGGCGCAACCGACGATGGACCTCTTCGCGAAGGCGCTCTCCGCGGCCGCCGGGCGCCCGGCCGCCAGCCTCGCGACGGCCTATTTCGAGAGCGAAGCGGGTGGACTCGCCGCGCTGGCAAAGCCGGCCGCGCGCTACGCCCTGGTCCCCCTTCCTTATTACTTGAAGCACGCCGGGAACCCCCCGCTGACCCCGAGGCTCCTGGTCGAGGAAGGCGGCGGCACGACCCAGATCTGGAGCCTCGCGGCGGCGCGCGGACAGGTGCACGGCGCGACCGGGCTCGCCGGGTGGGAACTGACCGGCACTCCCGGCTATTCCCCCGGCTTCGTGCGGATGGCGCTCGCGGCCTGGGGGGCGCTCCCGGCCGACACGCGCATCACGCCGACGGCCGGCATCCTTTCGGCGCTCAGGCGGGCCGCAGCGGGCGACGCGAAGGTCGCGGTGCTCCTCGATCGCGCGCAGACGGCGGCGCTGCCGAGCCTCCCGTTCGCCTCGAGTCTCGAGATCGTCGCCACGTCGCCGGCGCTGCCATCGACTCTTTTCTGCACTCTCGGGAAAGCCGCCGGAGACGGAGCCGACCCGGTGCCCGGCGCCCTGCTCAAGTTGCACGAGACCCGGGAGGGCGCGGCGGCCCTCACGGCGATGCGGATCACCCGCTTCCAGCCACTCGACCCGGGGCTGATGCCGCCGATCCGCGCCGGCTACGCGGCGGCGATCGCGAAGCCTTGAGCGCTCCGGCGGCAGCGCCGGCGGCTGCCGCGCCGATCGCCGCAGCGATGGCGGTGGCGATGCTCGCGGCGGTCGGTTGCGCGCCGGCCCTCCGGACCGCGCCGCCGCTGGCGGAGATCGCCGGGGCTCCGACCGCCTCCCGGGTCGAGGCGCCCGCCCTGCAGGCGCGTGCCGCCGGGCTGTTTGCCTCCAGGGATTTGAACCACGTGCGCGAGGCCGCCGGGCTGGCGCTGCAGGCGGCGGCCGCCGACCCGTCGCTCGAGCCTGCTCTCCTCACCGCGGTCGAGACGCTGGTATGGCTCGCCGATCACGAGCCCGAGGCGGAGGCGCGCGAGACGGCGGCGGTGCGCGCCGTGCAGGCGGCGCAGTGGTGCGATCGCGGCGCGCCGGCGTCCCCCGCCTGCTCCTTCTGGCTCGGCGCCGCGCTCGGGGTGCAGGCGCGCGAGCGACCGACGACCGGCCTTTCGGCCCTGCCCGCGATCGAGGCGGCGTTCAAGGCGGCGGCGGCCGGCGACCCGTCGCTCGATCTGGCCGCGCCCGACCGGGCGCTCGCGGTCTTCTACCTCCGGGCGCCGCAATGGCCGGCGGGTCCGGGCGACCCCGACCGGGGCCTCGAGCACGCCCGACGCGCCATCGCCCTCTTCCCCGACCACCCGCCCAATCTCCTGGCGCTGGCGGAGGCGCTGGCCGCGACCGGGGACGCCGAAGGCGCCGTTCGGGAAGCGACGACGGCCCTGAGCCGCGCCCGATCGGCCGTGGCCGCCGGAGTGCCGGACGCCGCCGAGTGGGTGCGCGAGGCCGAGGTGGCATCCGGCCTCCGGGATCAGGGATAATTCCGTCCTCATGCCGACCACCAGACGCCGCCTCCTTTCGGGATCTCCCTGCATCGGGCAGTTTCTCCGCCGACTGACGCCGGCGGTTCTCGTTCTGAGCGCCACCACCCTCTCCGGCCCGTTCGCCTCCAGTCCGGCGCCGCAGGGGGGTCCGACCGCCCCGCCGCGGCTGCGCGCCCGGCTGGCCGAGGTCGATCTGAGCCGCGCCCTTCCCGCCGACCTCGCCGCCCCCGAGGGGAAGAGCCGCTGGAACCTGAAGGGCCTGACGCTCGGCGAACGCTGGGTGCGCGACGTGGCGGGCGCCGGCGAGGCGGTCGTCGTCGACGACGCCGGCACCCCCGCGCCGCGCGGCGCCGGCGGGGCCCGCCGGCTTCTCTACCGCGACGCGCCGGACGCGGCGGCGACCGGCCTCGGGACCTCCACCGGGATGGCGACCCGCTACGCGCGTCCCGATCGCGCCGGCGGTGCGGCGCTCCGGCCGGGACATCGCGAGCGCCTGGTCGTCGACCAGGTCGAGGATCGCGGCACCACCCGCGTCCTGATCGATCGCGCCGTCGTCGGCATCGGCAGGGTCGAGCTCCCCCCCGGGCCGCACGAGGTGGTGCTGGAGCGCCTCCTCGTGCAACGACGCACGGCGGGGGGCGGGTACACCCCCGATCGCGTCGTGCACCGCTGGGTCGATCCGAGGAACGGCGTCGTCGCCGAGGTCTCCGGCCGCGCCACCGCCGACGGCCGCGACCGGAGCTTCGTCGACGCGGCGTTCGTGCTCGACACCGTGATCGAGGGAGCCGTCGACACGAGGATCTATGCGAACGACCTGTACGGCCCGGTCCTGACCGACCTCGGCTACAGCCGGGACCGGGGCGCCGGGACGACCATCGCGTCGCTCACCCCGACGCCGGGGATCGTCACGGCGGGCGACCTGATCGCGCTGTCGACCTGGGACTTCTCGGCCAACACCACCGGCGCGGAGGTGGCCTTCACCACGGTCACCCCCTCCGCCGCGGAGACCTGCAACTTCGCGCAGTGCGGCTACACCCTGCCGGGCGTGCAGCTCGAGCGCACCGACCGCAACTTCGACATGCCGGCGAGCCTTCGGAAGGTCAACGACATCGTCGAGTACCAGGAGCGCGCCAACGACACGGTCATCTGGCTGCGCGCCGGCTCGCAGTTCGAGGGGAGCACCGCCTCTCCGCCGAACGCCGAGAACCGCTTCTGTTACACCACGGTGGGGACCACCACCCGGACGCCGGTGCCGCTCTGGGTGATGTCGCACCAGGACCTTCCGGGCCAGCCGCGCTACGTCACCACCGGCGACGCCTGGACCAGCACGGCGTTCAACTGCGAGCAGAACGTCTTCAACAATGTCTGCGGCCAGTCGCAGGCGCTCGACACGCTGTACATCAAGGGGTGCACCGCGCCGAACACCGGGACGCACACCGGCACGCAGTTCGGCTCGGCCATCAAGGGTGGCGTGGTCACCCTGCCGTCGGGGCACACCTTCAACGCCCTCCTGGTGCGCAACGTCGCCGACTTCTGCATCTTCCTCGGGGCCTCGTGCGGATCGCTCGGCCGGGTCAGCGAGGCGCGCACGGTCAACTACCTCTGGCAGGTGCCGAACGTCGGCACCGTCATGCGCATCCAGTCGCCGCAGAACGCGCCGGTCGACCTGGTCTCGTTCACCACCGCCGACGCGGCGGAAGTCTCGTTCGGCCTCTTCCCGCCGCGATCGATCAGCGTCACGGCGCAGAACGACACCACGGTCAGCCTGTCCTGGGATCCCGGTCTCGACACGCATCGCCTGAGCGGCTACAAGATTTACTGGGACACCGACTCGGGGGCGGCGACGCCGTACGCGTTCAACTCCGACGCGAATCCGGCGCAGGCGGCGATCGCAGGGACGACCGCGGTGATCTCGGGGCTCCTGCCCGGCACCACCTATCACTTCACCGTGACGTCGCTCTCGAACTACACCGATCCCTCGTCGGCGGTCGTCACCCGCTACGAGAGCATCCTCTACCCCACGCAGGTCTCGGGCGACCCGGCGTTCATCTACCCGATCGAGGTCCAGGCCACCACCACCGGGGGTTCCTGCATCCCGTCGGCCGAGGTGACCGGGCTGACCGTCGCGCACGATCCGGGCGGCATCCAGATCTGCTGGAACCCGGTGGCGGATCCCTGCCTGACCGGCTACCAGGTGCTCGGCGCGGCGACGCCCGAAGCGGCGGCGAATTTCTCGGTGGTCGCCGACCCCGGGGTCGCCACCTGCTGGATCGGCAACCCGGCTTCGACCTATTTCCTGGTCGTGGCCAAGGGGACCGGTGGCAACGGTCCCTGGGGACACTACGGGCAGTGATCTCCGACAGCTGGTGTCGCGCCACGGCGACCCTGGTCGCCGCGGCGATGCCCGCTGCCGCGGCGCTTCTCGTCGCCGCGACGCTCCTCGTCGTCCCCGGGGTGGCGATCGCCCAGTCGACCACCGGCTCGATCAGCGGCCCGGTCCTGGCGCCCGACGGCGCACCCCTTCCCGGGGCGGTGGTCGAGGCCCGCTCCGACGAGACCGGCGCCGTCCGCGGCGCGATGACCGACGCCGCGGGACGCTACCGGTTCGACCTGCTCGCTCCGGGGCCCTGGACCCTCGCGGCGCACGTCGGGGACGGGCCGACCGGCGTCGCGCGCCGGGTCATCGTCGGGCTGCAGGCGACGGCGACCGCGGACCTCGTCGTCGGTGGCGCCCTCACCGAATCGGTCACGGTCACGGCCACCTCGCCGCTGGTTGATCGCGAGCGCACCGGCGGCGAGTTGTCGATCGACCGGGCGATCGTCGAGGACATCCCGATCGCGGGACGGCAGATCACCGACCTGGCGCTGCTCGACTCCTCGGTGCGCCAGGCGCCGCCGGCCGACCTGTTCGGCGAGCGCGGCACGGTCTTCGTGATCAACGGCCAGTCGGGGCGCGGCAATTCATTCCTGGTGGACGGCCTCGACAACAACGACCTGACCAGCAACACCACGATGAACTCGGCCTTCTCGCCTTTGGTCATCCGCGAGTTCAAGGTGCTGACGCACCAGTTCGCGCCGGAGTTCGGGCGCGCCGCGGGCGGCGTGCTGAACGTCGTCACCCGCCAGGGAACCAACAAGCCGGAGCTCGGCTTCTTCGCGCAGGGGGTCTTCCCCGGCCTCAGCCAGGAGGGCGACTTCGTCGCCGGTCTCCCGGACACCCAGGGGGAGGGTGACGTCACCGGCCGCTTCGACACCGGCATCGGCCTCGGCGGGCCGATCCGGAAGGACAAGGCGTTCTGGTTCCTGGCGTACGAGCACCAGGAGTCGGACGACGTGGTCACCTGGACGGGAGTCGGGCGCGACGGCGTCGCCGGCGGCTTCCAGCAGGCGCCGCGCGGCGACGACAACCTCTTTCTGCGCGGCGACTTCAATCTCGCGAGCGGCCACACGCTGATGGTCCGGCTCTCTGCCGATGACCGATCGACCGACATGCTGCGGGTCGGCGGCCGGGCCACCCCCGAGGCCGGCTTCACCCTCGATGAGCGCGACACCCAGTTCGTCGCCTCGCTCACCTCGGTGCTGTCGCCGACGCTCATGAACGAGGCGCGCGTGCTGGCCGGCTCGTCGGCGTTCAACCAGGACGCCAACTCGGGGCGGCCCGGCGTCGACCGGCCGTCGGGCCTGTTCGGCGGCAACAACCTCTACTCGCAGGCGCGCGACGAAGAGCGCTTCCAGGTGGTGGACAACGTCTCCTGGCAGAAGGGGCCGCACGCGCTGAAGTTCGGCGCCGACGTCATCCGCTCGCGCACCACCATCGACACCGCCTTCAACCCGAACGGGTCGTTCCAGTACAACACCGACCTGCCGTTCACCGTCGGCGATTGTCTCGACCTCGACCCGAGCCAGGGCGACCTCGACGATCCCTACGCGCCGATCGGCTGCAGCGGCGACGGCAACGGCAACGGCATCCCGGACGAGCCGGCGATCCTCGGGACCTACCCGGTGGTCTACCAGCTGATCGACGGCCAGCCGAGCGCCGTGGTCAACGACACGCGGCTGGGTCTGTTCGCGCAGGACACCTGGTCGATCGGCGCGCGCTGGACGGTCACCTACGGCCTGCGCTACGACCTGAGCACCTACACGCTTCCGGAATCGGCGACGGTCGCCTCGACCATCCCGAATGGCGGCGCCGGCATGGATCGCAACAACCTCGCGCCGCGCGCCGCGTTCACCTGGAATCCCGACGCGGCCGGCAAGTGGCTGGTGCGCGGCGGCGCCGGCATGTTCTACGACAAGGTCGTCTTTTCTTTTCCGGCGGTCGCCGCGATCACCTCGGGGACGCAGATCGGCCTGCTCTTCCCCCAGGGTCTGGCGCTCGAGCTCACCGAGGACGTGGTC
>DATKFL010000315.1:0-7156 GCA_035511355.1 Dongiaceae bacterium | reverse complement strand
CCGATTTCGGCGAGCGACGAGACCGCGTCGTTCTCGGTGAGATGCCCCATGACGTTGGGGCCGAGCAGGATGCCGGAGAGGAGATAGCCGACGACCGGCGGCAGGCCGAGACGCGACACCACCAGCAGCACGGCGCAGGCGACCGCGAGCAGGACGACGAGCAGGCCGATCAGGTCGACCGCTTCGTTCATCGCGCGCCCGCGGGCGCCGTCGCGGCGCGGGCCGTATAATCCGCACCGGAGGGATGGCCGAGTGGTTTAAGGCGGCGGTCTTGAAAACCGCTGACGCTCACGCGTCCGTGGGTTCGAATCCCACTCCCTCCGCCAGCCTGCTGTTCTCCGCCGCTCATGCGCCCGGCAGGTCCTCGGCCTTCGGCAGGTTGAGCGCCTGCACCATGATCGTCAGCACCGCGAGCGGCGCCCCCGGCATCAGGTCCTGCTGCACCAGCGCCACCACCAGGAACATCAGCGTCGGCATCTCGCACAGCCCGAAGAAGACGATCTGCGCCTTCAGGTAGAGATCGGGGGCCGGCGCCTCGCCGTCGACCGGGGAGAGCAGCCGCCGGCGCAGGAGAAACGCGATCGGCACCAGCACGGCGAACAGGAACATCGCCACCGCGAGGAGCGTGCGCGAGGTGTCCGCCGGCGGGCCGCCGGAAGGCGCGTCGCCGCCGTTCCCGTTCGCGACGAGGTACGCCGCGATGCCGAGAAAGACGATCTGCCCCGCGAGAATCGCGAGGGCCACGAGGCGCGCCTGCTGGATCGCCCGGGCCGGGGAGAGCGGATTGATCGGGACGGAGTCCGGCATCTCGGCGCTACTATACGAAACTTCGAACCCCACGGGAGGCGATCGGATGAGCGCGACGGACCGGAATCGGCGATCGGCGAGGCCCGCCCTGGCGGCGGGCGTGACCGCAGGGCTGGCGCTCGGCCTGGTCCTGGCGGCCGGGCCCCCGGCGGGGAAGGGGGAGGACCTGGCGGCGCGCGCGCGGCGCCTGCATGCCGCCGCGATCGTGGTCGACACCCACGTCGACGCCCCCGACCAGCTCCTCGAACACTGGGCCGACCTCGCGACCCCCGGCGCGACCGAGCACTGGGACATCCCGCGCGCGCGGGCGGGCGGCATGACCGCGCCCTTCTTCGCGGTCTACGTGCCGGCGGCCTTCGCCGAGACCGGCGGCGCCGCGCGGGCGACTCTCGAGAGGATCGACCTGGTGCGGCGCGTGGTCGACGCGCACCCCGCGGACCTGGTGGCGGCGGTTTCGGTGGCCGACATCCGGCGGGCGAAGAAGGAGAACCGGATCGCCGTGCTGATGGGGATCGAGGGGGGGCATGCGATCGAGGACTCGCTGGCGGCGCTCCGGCAGTTCCAGGCGCTCGGGGTGCGGTACATGACCCTGACCCACACCAACAGCAATCACTGGGCCGACGCCACCGGGCCGTTCTATCTTCCCGACTACGACCCGGCCTCGGCGCGGCTGCACGGCGGGCTCACCGAGTTCGGACGCGACGTGGTGCGGGAGATGAACCGGATCGGGATGATGGTCGACATCTCGCACGTCTCGGACGACACGATCGACGACGTGCTCGCGGTGTCGCGCGCCCCGGTCTTCGCCTCGCACTCCTCCTGCCGGGCGCTCTGCAACATCCCGCGCAACCTGACCGACGACCAGATCCGCCGCATCGCCCGCGGCGGGGGGGTGGTGATGATCAACATCGGCTCCTATTTCCTCGACCAGGCGACGGTCGACGCCGCCCGCGCCGCGGGCGAGCGGCTCATGCCCGAGTACCTGAAGCTCAAGAGCGATCTGCAGGCCGACCCGAAGGCGCGCGACGAGGCGGTCAGGAAGCTGCTCCAGAGCGTGCCGCGACAGCGCGCCCCCTGGACCCGGGCCGTCGATCACATCGAGCACGTCCTCGAGGTCGGCGGTCCCGGGTCGGTCGGGCTGGGGACCGACTTCGACGGCATCAAGGATCCGCCGGAGGGGCTCGACGACGTGTCGATGCTGCCGCGGATCACCGAGGAGCTCCTCCGCCGCGGACGTTCGGAGAGCGACGTGAAAGGGGTGCTCGGCGAGAACTTCCTGCGCTTCTTCGCGCGGGTCGAGGAGGTCGCCGGCTCGCTCCGGAGCGAGACGCCCCGCACCACCCGTCCCGAGGGCGCGGCGGCGCCCTGAGGGGCGGGCGCGCCGGCGGGGTTACGGCCGCAGCGACATCGGCGAGGCGTACTCGCCCACCGGCGTGCGGGTCCACCAGTCGCCGGTGGCGGCGCGGGTCGCCCGATCGGTGAAGTGATAGTCGTACAGGAGCGCGCGCACGTAGCGCGGCGGGTGCTCGGGGAACGGGTTCTTCTCGAGCAGGGCCAGCACCTCGGGCGAACCCTGGAGCAGCCGGGCCAGGAACGACTGGAACCAGACCTGGCGCCGAGAGTCGGAGAGCGCCGCGAACCACATCTGCCAGTCGAGCCGCGGCTGGTGCGGCGCCACGAAGACCGGCCGCCGCGCCAGGTCGCCCGGCTTGTAGGGGAACTCGTAGGCGAGCCAGGTGACGCCGTCGTCGCTGCCTTCGACGACGATCTCCTCGCGCGTCGTGGTCATCGCGGCGAACAGCCCGTAGGCGTTCACGATCCGCAATGGCTGCAGGAACTCGGAGGCGCGCAGGACGGCGCCGGGCCAGCGCATCTCGAGGCGCCAGCGCGCGGTCATCTCGGCGGTCGACAGGATGACCGCCACGCCGACCAGGGCGCCCGCCGCGATGCGGCGCGCCCGGGTGCGGGCCGGCGCGAGCGGCGCCGACTCTCCCGGCGGCACCAGGGACAGGGCGCGTCGCCGGAGCGCGTCGGGCCACGCGGCGTCGTCGAGCAGCAGGAGACAGAGCGCCATGGTCAGGAGGTTGAAGAAGGCGTAGTTGCCGGTCGCCGCGATCAGGAGTTGCAGGGTGAGCAGGAGCGCGCACCCGGCGAGCCGCGCGCGGCGCGGCCCGAAGATGAGCCACGGCGCCCCCAGTTCGATGCCGAACAGGATCGCGCACGAGACGGTCTGCAGCGGCGCGGGCGCCTGGTGCGCGAACCAGGCGGTCCAGGTCGGGATCGGCTGCGTGAAGTAGTGCACGTCGAGCGCCCGCAGCGTGCGCCAGGTCCGGTCGCCGCTGGTGAGCTTCACCACGCCGGACGAGAACATGAGGCGGAACAGGAGGAACCGCATGAGGAAGAGCGCCCACCGCGTCGGCTCGGGCGCGCCCCGGAGCGGCCGCCAGATCGACCGCGGCGTCAGCGCGAGGGCGAGGAAACCGGTCTCGAGCAGGAGCATGTCCCACTGGAAGTTCAGGAAGGTGCGGACGACGCTCGCGAGCGACAGGTAGAGGACCCAGCAGACCAGGAGGCCGATGCGCGGCGCGAGACCGGCGGCGACCGCGAGGCCGGCGGCGACGCCGCCCCAGCAGGCGGCGCGCAGCGCCGCGTCCCCGGCGCCGATCCACCAGAAGATCGTCGGCACCTGCCAGTAACGCTCCGGTCCCATCCGGGTCAGGAGCGCTTCGAGGAGGGTCCCGGCCGGGAGGATGCCGTTCCGTCCGGCCAGCCCCGCCACCTGCACGGCGAGCGACGCGAAGGCGATGGCGTAGACGGCGCCCAGGGCGCGCAGGAAGAGATGGGCGGCGATGCGGAAGGAGGCGGTCGCGGGTCGCGCCACGCGCGCTCCCGGCTCAGTCCGTTCCGACGGGACGTCGCATGATCGGGCGGGTGGGGGAACGCCGCGCCACCTCGCCGAAACCGGCGGCGGAGAAGGCGCTGTCGATGCCGGTCCAGGCGAACGCCTCCGGGAGGTGCCGCCCCTCGGCCGCCTGCGGATACCCCTCGAGCAGGCGCGCGCCGCGGCGCGCCGCGTAGCCGGCCGCCGCCTCGAGGAGCCGCACCGACAGTCCCTGCCGGCGCTGGCCGCGCGCGATGAACAGGCAGGTGACCGACCAGACCGCCTGCCCGTCGACCGGGCTCAGGATGCGCGACCCGTCGAGACGCGGGAAGTGATCGCGCGGCCCGAGGCTGAGCCAGCCGATCGGCTCGCTGCCGAGGTAGGCGATCAGGCCGTGCGCCTTGCCTGACTTCACGAGACGCTGGAGCGCGCGGCGGTTTCCCGCGCCCTGCCCGGCGCGGTAGTCGCGCGCCGGGCGACGCCAGTACATGCACCAGCAGCCGGCGCAGGCGCCGCGCGGGCCGAACAGTCGCTCGAGATCGTTCCAGCGGGCGGGGGTCAACGGACGGACGACGGTTTCAGTCATGCGGGACTCCCTTGGCGCGGATTATGGCACGGTGACGGGCCCCGGGAAATGCAGGGTAGGATGCGCCCCGTGACCACGACCGACGCCCCCGCCGATCGACCGCATCGCCTCCGGCGCCTCGTGCCGCGCCTGATCGTCGGGTTCGCGACGCTCGTCGTCCTCGCGCTGGCGGGCGCGTTTCTGTGGGGATGGCTGGCGCTCCGCGGCAGCCTGCCGCTGGTCGAGGGGAAGATCGCGCTCGCCGGGCTCTCGGCGCCGGTGCGGGTCGAGCGCGACGCGCTCGGCGTGCCGACGCTGCACGGCGCCGACCGGATCGACGTGGCGCGCGCCACCGGCTTCGTGCACGCGCAGGAGCGCTTCTTCCAGATGGATCTGCAGCGCCGCGCCGCCGCGGGCGAACTGGCGGCGCTCGTCGGCCCGGCGCTGCGCGAGGAGGACCGGCGCGTCCGGGTGCATCGCTTCCGCGCCCTGGCCGCGCAGGTGATGGCGACCGCGCCCGCCGACAGCCGCGCCCTGATCACCGCCTACGCCGACGGAGTCAACGCCGGGCTCGCCGCGCTGCGCCAGCCGCCATTCGAATACCTGGTGCTCCGGGTCACCCCCGAGCCGTGGCGGCCCGAGGACACCGTGCTGACGCTGTGCGCGATGTTCCTGCAGTTGCAGGATGACGGGGGCCGGCGCGAGATCGCGCTCGGGGTCCTGCACGACGCGATGCCGCAGCCGATGTTCGACTTTCTCGCGCCGCGCGGCACCGAGTGGGACGCGCCGATGGTCGGCGGACCGATCGCGATGGCGCCGATCCCGGGGCCGGAGGTGTTCGATCTGCGCGGCAGCGAGGCGGTGGCGCGCGCGCCGGTGCCCGCCGGCGCCGGTGCCGACGACCCATTCGACCGGCCGATCGCCGGCAGCAACAACTGGGCGGTCGCCGGCCGCCGCACCGCCGACGGCGGGGCGATCGTCGCCAACGACATGCACCTCGGCCTGCAGATTCCCAACATCTGGTACCGTGCGGCGCTCGCCTGGCACGAAGCCGGGGGGGAGCGCCGGGTCTCGGGCGTCACCCTTCCCGGCACGCCGGTGCTGGTCGCGGGGAGCACCGAGGCGATCGCCTGGGGCTTCACGAACACGATGGGCGACTGGAACGACGTCGTCCTGATCGACGTCGATCCCGCCGACCCGGAGTCGTATCGCACGCCCGACGGATCGCACCGCTTTGCCCACCTCGCCGAGACCATTCGCGTGAAAGGAGGGCCGGACGAGGCGCTCGACGTGGTCGAGACGATCTGGGGACCGGTGATCGGCCGCGATCCGTCGGGTCGGCCGCGGGTCCTGCGCTGGGTGGCGCACGACCCGGCCGGCGTCAACCTCGAGATGTGGCGCCTCGAGTCGGCGGGCGACCTCGACGCGGCCCTGGCGCTCGCGCCGGGTCTCGGCATCCCGGCGCAGAACTTCGTGGTTGCCGACGCGTCGGGTCGGATCGGCTGGACCATCGCCGGGCGCCTCCCGCGCCGCGCCGGGTTCGACGGGCGGCTGCCGGGCTCGTGGGGCGACGGCACGCGCCGCTGGGACGGCTGGCTGGACGCAGCCGAGACGCCGCGCCTGGTCGACCCGCCCGAGGGGATTCTCTGGAGCGCCAACGCGCGCGTCGTCGACGGCGCGGCGCTCGCGCTGGTCGGCGACGACGGCTACGACCTCGGCGCGCGCGCCGGGCAGATCCGCGACGACCTGCGCGCGATCGATCGCGCCGCGCCGGCCGACATGCTGAAGATCCAGCTGGACGATCGGGCGGTCTTCCTGGAACGCTGGCGCGCGCTCCTCGAAGGGGTGCTGGATCGCGCCGCGGCGGCCGCCGACGCCGAAGCGGGCGAGGCCGCCTCGCCCCGCGCCGAGGCGCGGCGGTTGCTGCACGACTGGGACGGGCGCGCGTCGATCGACAGCGTCGCCTATCGCCTGGTGCGCGGCTTTCGATCGACGCTCTCGGTCGACCTCTTCGACGCGCTCACCGAGCGCTGCCGTGCCGCCGACCCGGACTTCCGCTACGGCCGGATCGGCCAGCGCGAGGGGCCGCTCTGGGCGCTGGTGAGCGCGCAACCGGCGCATCTCCTGAACCCGCGCTACGCCACCTGGGACCAGCAGCTCCTCGCGTCGTTCGACCGGCTGCTCGCCGACCTGACCCGCGACGGCAAGCCCCTGGCGGAGAAGACCTGGGGCCGGCGCAACCTCGCCGCGATCCGTCACCCGTTGAGCCTCGCGGTGCCGCAACTGGGGGCCTGGCTCGACATGCCGCCCGACCCGCTCCCGGGCGACGACAACATGCCGCGCGTGCAGGCGCCCGACATGGGGGCCTCGGAGCGCTTCGCGGTCTCGCCCGGCCGGGAGGCGGAGGGGTACCTGCACATGCCGGGAGGGCAGAGCGGCCACCCGCTCTCGCCGCACTACCGCGACGCGCAGGCCGCCTGGGTGAAGGGGGAGGCGACCCCGTTCCTCCCGGGCCCCGCGGTCGAGACCCTGATCCTGGAGCCTTCCGGAGACCCGAAGCCGGTGCGGTAGACTAACAAGCTCGGAGGGCGACGGTGCAGATCCAGAACTTCATCGACGGACAGATGGTGGCGCCGCTCTCGAAGCAGTGGCTCGACGACGTCGAGCCGGCGACCGGCGCCACCTACGCGTCGGTCCCCGACAGCGGCGACGAGGACGTCGCGGCGGCGGTGCAGGCGGCGGCCCGGGCCTTTCCGGCGTGGTCACGCACCCCCGCCGAGGAGCGCTGCCGCGTCCTGCTCGACCTCGCGACCCGGCTCGAGGCGCGGCTCGACGAGTTCGCGCGCGCCGAGAGCGTCGACACCGGCAAGCCGATCAGCCTGGCGCGCGCCATGGACATCCCG
>DATKFL010000314.1:0-2786 GCA_035511355.1 Dongiaceae bacterium | reverse complement strand
CTCGTCGAATCGGAGCTGTTCGGGGCGAAGCGGGGGGCCTACACCGACGCCCGCGAGGACCGCACGGGACTGTTCGCGGCCGCTTCGGGGGGCACGCTGTTCCTCGACGAAGTGGGCGAGCTGTCGCTCGACACCCAGGCGAAGCTCCTGCACGTCCTCGAGTCGGGCCGGGTGCGGCCGATCGGCGCCACCGCCGACGTCGAGGTGCGCACCCGCGTCATCGCCGCGACCAACCGCGTCCTGGAGCAGTCGCTGCGCGAGGGGCGCTTCCGGCCCGATCTGTACTACCGCCTGAACGTCATCCGCATCGAGATCCCGCCGCTCCGGGAGCGGCGCGACGACATCCTCGCTCTGGTCGATCACTTCCTGCATCGGGCCTGCGCGCGGCTCGGCCGGCCAATCCGCGGCGTGTCGGCGAGCGCCCTGCGGCTCCTGCTCCAGCACGACTGGCCGGGGAATGCGCGCGAGCTGGCGAACCTGATCGAGCGGGCGGTGGCGCTCACCGATTTCGACACCATCACGCCGAACGACCTGATGCTGATCAAGAGCGAGAGCGACCTGGGCAAGATGCTGCGCGACGCCTCGGCGCGCGCCCTGCCGCTGGCGGAGCTGACCCGCGCCTACGCGCGCCAGGTGGTGGAGGCGCACGGCGGCAACAAGGCGGCCGCCGCGCGCGCCCTCGGCATCGACCGGCGGACGCTCTACCGCATGCTCTGAGACGCACCGGCGGCGCGCATGGCGCGCATCTTCTCGTACCAGGCGAGCGGCCGCACGATCTTGTAGTCGCGCTTCCTCCCGTGCTCCATCCGGACGCCGATCGAGATGCCGTGGAAGCGCAGGTAGAGGATCCCCTCGCGCCCCCGGTCGCCCAGGCGCATCTCCGCCAGCGCTTTCAGTCCGTCGCCGGTGATCGCGAGATCGCGGATGTCGACCCCCGCATCGCCCGCGACGATGCGCGCCCCGCCGCGCACGTTCTCGATGGTCATCAGCCGCTCGACGAATCGCGACACGTCCTTGTAGGCGTCGAAGATCCGCACCAGCGGCAGGGTGTCCTGGAGGTCGAGGCCCACCCGCGCCGACACCCGCATCGGGTCGGAGAAGACCAGGTCGGCCTCGGGGAGCGCGATGACGCCGCTCCAGGAGGGATGCCGGTGCTGCAGGGTGATCGTGGTGCCGCCGATGTCGAAGCGCTTCTCGCGCGGCTCCCCCGAACGGAGCCGGGACGCGATGAGGATGTCGCCCGTCAGGGTGGTCTCCTCGAACCGCATCGCCAGGTCCTGCATGGCGAAATTCATCGTGCCGTGCAGCGAGCGCTCGTTCGAGTTCCCCTCGAAATGATAGGTGAGCCGCCCGACGCCCGCGACGATGGCGAGCCGGCAGTCGGCCGGGAAGTAGCGGTTGTAGAAGCCGAGGTCGTGGATCTCGGCCTGCTTCAGGTCGACCGACAGGCGCAGGTCGGTGAACGGGTCGGCGAGGTCGAGCGACGTGCTGGCCGCCACGACGCGGAAGCCGTGTCCGTGCGCGTGCGCTTTGGGCCGATCGATCGCGCGGACCTCGTACTGATCGATCACTGTCTCGAGTTATGACGTTGGGATGTCGTCGATGGTTCGCACGTTGGTGTGCATGGTTTTGGTTTTTTGTACTCGGGTGTCGAGGAAAGTGGTGTCGATGCGGTCCTGGTGGCGCTCGATGCTCGACCCCTCGAGGAGCCGGCCGTGATCGAGCAGCATGGTCAGCCGCATCGGTCCGCCGCCATCGAGCCGCAACCCCTGCGCCTTGGTGAAATACACCTCCAGGAACTTGAAGCTGCCGTTGCGGGCGTCGAGGTCGAACCTGCCCGAGAGCGATCGGATGACGTCGGCCGCGGCCCGCCCCCGCGGCGTGAACGGGTCGAGGCGCCCGGTCACGTCGAAGCGCATCGACTCGAAGATCCGCTCCGCGCCGACGAAGAGATCCCCCTGCGCCATGTGATAGTCGAGGCGCGGCAGGGCGATCGCGCCGCGCGCGACCAGATCGAGCGCGGCGTCGAGATTGGCGGCGCCGGCGAACCGGTAGCGTCCGATCCAGATCTGGGTCACCGTGCCGCAGATCCGATCGGCGCGCACCGTCCACGCGGGTCGCGGCGGACGCGGCGGCCCGATGCCGGCGCCGGGACCGGTGGGCGGGTTCGCCACGCCCTCGAAGACCGGCCACTCCTGCGCCTCCGGGGGCGGCAGCGCATCCGGGTCGAGCCGCGGCCGCTGCGCGTACTCGATCCCGGCCGCGCGCACCTGGCCGAGATCGACGACCCGATCGAGGAGCGGCCGCACCTTGAACGACGCCGAGACCGACTCGACCCGGGCATGCCACTGGATGGTGCGGGACATCCCCCCGGTCTCCACCCCTCGCAGGTGCACGAATCCGGGCCAGGGGGTGACCGCGAGCGTCCAGGCGATGTGGAAGCGCTCGGGAGCGCGATTGAAGAGGCGCGTGCCGAGCGGCGTGTTCAGGACGACGTGGGCGCCGAGCAGGTAGATCGCTTCGAGTCCGGCCACGGCGACGAGCGCCGCGCGCAGAAACGAGCGGATGCGAGCTCCCATCGGCGGCCCCCGGAGGAATCGGGCGGCACTCTACCATCGTGTCGCGCAGGTTGTTGCACGCCGGCCGGGCGGCGAGGGCCCAGGAACGGTGCGCCCGTCTGCGACCGGCCCTCCTCAGTAGGCGTGCTTGAGTTGATGCCGCGTGTTGCTGGGGTAGATCGGGGTCGTCCAGTCCCTGCGGTAGAGACGGGCCATCGCGGGCGGCAG
>DATKFL010000313.1:0-9369 GCA_035511355.1 Dongiaceae bacterium | reverse complement strand
ACCCCCGCGGCCCGGGCCGGAACGATCGCGCGCCTCCCGCGTTAGAATCCGCGTCTCGAAAAAAGACGCATCCGAGGAGGAGGCATCGTGACGAGCGCCCGCGGTCCGCACCCCATCCGCCTGTTCACCTCGATCGCCGCGCTTCTGGCGGCGGCGCTCCTGGCGCCGCCGGCCCCGGCCGCGGCTCCCGGCAAGGGCGCCGCCGCGCGCGGCGGTTCGAGCGGGGTCGCCGACGCGCGCCCCTTCACCTCCGCCGATCTCAAGGGTCTCGCTTTCCGCAGCATCGGTCCGGCCAACATGGGCGGCCGGGTGGCGGCGCTGGCGTACGTCCCCGGCAGCCGCACCTCGTTCTACGTCGGCTTCGGCATCGGCGGCGTCTTCAAGACCGAGAACCTCGGCGTCACCTTCGAACCGGTCTTCGACGCGCAGCCGAACCTGTCGATCGGCGCCCTCGCGGTCGCCGACGGCCCGGCGAAGCCGGGCGATGACGGCAAGGGCGCCATCGTCTGGGTCGGCACCGGCGAGGGGAACAACCGCAATTCGTCGTCGTGGGGCGACGGCGTCTGGCGGTCGACCGACGCCGGCGCGACCTTCACGCACGTCGGCCTCGAGAACACCCACGACATCCCGCGCATCGCCGTCGATCCGCGCAGCCCCGACACGCTCTACGTCGCGGCGCTCGGGCATCTCTGGGGCGCCAATCCGGAGCGCGGCATCTTCAAGACCACCGACGGCGGGAAGACCTGGAAGCAGGCGCTAAAAATCGACGCCGACACCGGCGCCTGCGAGGTGGTGATCGATCCGAAGAACCCCGACACGATCTACGCGGGGATGTACGCCCGCCGGCGCAGCCCCTGGTCGTACAGCGGTTACAGCGACAAGGCCGGCCTGTTCCGCTCCGACGACGCCGGCGCCACCTGGAAGCGGCTCACCAGGGGGCTGCCATCGCGCACCGGGCGGATCGGCCTCGCGATCTTCCCGAAGGAGCCGCGCACCCTCTACGCGGTGGTGGAGAGCGACCTGGGCGGCACCGGGCGCGACGTGACCGACAACTACTCGCAGAGCGGCGGGCTGTTCCGCAGCGACGATCGCGGCGAGTCCTGGGAGCGCCGGAGCCCCATCGCCTTCCGGCCGTTCTACTTCTCGCGCGTCGCGGTCGACCCGGAGAACGCCGAGCGGGTCTACCTGCCGGGATGGGACCTGGCGATCTCGGATGACGGCGGGCGCACCTTCCGCGGTTCGGGGAGCCCCAAGGTGCACGTCGACTTCCACGCCATCCTCGTCAACCCGCTCGACCCGAACCAGATCGTGGTCGGCAACGACGGCGGCGTCTACATCTCGCACGACCGCGCGAAGAACTGGGACTTCCTCGACAACATCGCCGCCGGCCAGTTCTACCGCATCGCGGTCGACATGGCCGACCCGTACCACGTCGCCGGCGGGCTGCAGGACAACGGCTCCTGGCTCGGGCCCTCGGAGACGCTCTTCAAGGCGGAGCAGGAGACGCCGGGCGGGGATGGGAGCGACGAGGGGATCGTCAATGCCGACTGGCGGCCGATCTACGGCTCGGACGGCTTCACGGTGCAGTTCGATCCTTCCGACTCGAACGTCATGTACGCCACCGGACAGGGCGCCGACATCGCGCGCGTCCGGCTCGACACGCAGGAGATGCGGCTCATCAAGCCGACGCCGCGCGAGGGGCAGACCGCCTTCCGGTTCAACTGGAACGCCCCCTTCTTCGTGTCGCCGCACGATCCGACGGTCCTCTACCTCGGCGGCAACCGGGTCTTCAAGCTGACCGGGAAGGGGGACCAGTGGAACGCGATCTCCGCCGATCTCTCGACCAACGATCCGGTGAAGAGCGCCACCGTCGGATCGAACGCCGAGACCTACGGCACCGTGGTCTCGCTCGCGGAGTCGCCGCTGGCGAAAGGGATGCTCTGGGCCGGCACCGACGACGGCCGGGTGCACGTGACGAAGAACGACGGCGGCGCCTGGGCCGACGTCACCCCGAAGGAGGCGGGCGGTCTGTACGTCGCGCGGGTCACGCCGTCGCGCCACGCCGCCGACACCGCCTACGTCGCGGTCGACGGGCACCGGAGCGACATCTTCCGGCCAATCATCCTGAAGACGAGGGATGCAGGGCGGACCTGGACCAGCGTCGCCGGCGACCTCCCCGACGGCGAGCCGGTCGACGTCGTCATCGAGACCTTCCTCAACCCCGACGCACTGTACGCCGGCACCGAGCACGGCCTGTTCGTGACCGTCGACGGCGGGACCCACTGGGTGCGGATGAACGGCACCTCACTCCCGGCGGTGCCGGTCGATGATCTGGTCATCCATCCGCGCGAGCGCGACCTGGTGGTGGCCACGCACGGCCGCAGTCTCTACATCATGGATGACGTCACGCCGATCGCGCAGCTCACCCCCGAGACCCGCGCCAGGCCGCTCGCCGTCTTCGCGCCGATGCCGGCGACGCCGCGCCTCTACTCCGGTCGCGGCTACGGCGGCGGCGCCGGGATCTTCCGCGCGCCGAACCCGCCGATGGGGGCCGCCATCACCTACTGGCTGCGCGACGGCAACCCGGACGGCGTGAAGATCGCGGTGAGCGATCCCTCGGGTGCGGTCATCCGCGAGCTGACCGGCCCGGGACGACCGGGGCTGAACCGGGTGACCTGGGACCTTCAGTTGGATGCCAAGCACCGCATCCCGACGGTCGACGAGCGGCGCTTCGACCAGCCGGCCTTCGTCCCGGCGGGGGAGTACGGCATCAAGGTGACCCTCCCGACCGGCGTGCCGGGACAATCCGAGAAGGCGGAGACCAAGGTGAAGGTGCTCCCGGCCCCGGACAAGCGAGCGACGGCCAAGGCCTCCTCACCCTGACCATGGTGGAGCGAAGCTTGTTGCTCGCCGCACCGGGCTTTCGAGGGGAGGGGCCGGGATTGAACCCGGTTCCGGCGAAGCTACTCGAGAATATGGCTAAGCCCTTTCCCTGGAGTATTTTCACGTAACACCACAACAAGCTGCGCGCCACCATGGGGACACCGGCACCGCGCGGCGGCGCCCGCTCGTCGCACGCCGGAAATCTGACGCCCACGGCTGGCGCCGCGGCCGGCGGGTGGGCACCGGGCCGCCGGCCGACGCGGCGCGGCGGCGAGGACTGACGCGGGCCGTCAATCGACACCCCGACCCCGAACGTAACCTCCTGTTCTTGCGATCCGTCGCTCTGGAACACACATTGCTGACCTCGTGGGGGTCGATCCGAGCGAGGGGGAGGTTATGAATCGCAAGCCCGAGGCCGGCTATTCGATGGTCGAGCTCCTGGTCGTGCTGGTGTTCATCTCGATCATCGCGGGGATCGCCATCAACGGCGGGTATTACGCGTTCGACGCGTCGCGCACCAGCCGCACCGTGGCGCAGCTCCGCGGCGTGGCCGACGCGATCACCAAGTACCAGTCCGACAACAGCACCATCCCCGGCGGTGGCCTGCAGCCGGTCAGCGCCATCGCGGCGACCATCGCGCCCACGCAGTCGAACTTCCCGACCAGGGACGGCTGGGACAACCCGATCTACTACGAGCCGTTCGTCACCGCCGGCGGGTCGCTCACCTTCCGCCTCTACTCCTACGGGAAGGACGGCGCCTCGGACGGCGTGATCACCGGCACCTGGGTCGACTTCTACAGCGACATCGTGGTCGAAGGCTCCTCTTTCGTGCAGACGAGGTGGTGAGGCGATGAGCGCGAACCCGACCGGCGGCGCCGCCGCCCCGAAGCCGCCAGCGAACAAGGAGTCGACCGCCCCGGCCACCGGCCCGACCGGGGCCGCCGCGACGCCCGCGTTTGCTCCGACCGCCGCGGCCGCGGCGACGCCGACGCGGGCCACCTTCAGCGCCGGCCCGCAGAGACCGGCGATCCCCGGGGGCCACGCGAAGGGCGATCCGATGGGGCGCTACCTCGATCTCCTCGGAATCCGCCCCGGCGCGACGCTCGACGAGATCAACACCGCCTACTTCACCCTGGTGAAGCGCTTCCCGGAGAATCCGACCGAGGAGGACGAGGCGGCCGTGCAGGAAGTGCGGCGCGCCTACGACATCGTCCGCCGCCGCTACGTGCCGCCCAAGACGAAGGCCTTCCAGATCGTGTTCGACAAGCGGGTGATGATCCCGCTGATGGCGGTCTCGGTCGTGGCGCTGGGCGGGATGTTCCTCTGGATGAACTGGAACAACGTCCGGGTGTCGACGACCCACTACGAGGCGGGCGCCGTGCTGCGGCTGCCGGGCGCCGCGACGCCGTACGGCACCGTGACCGGCTACGAGTCGACCCACAAGTTCCCCGCCGGCGTGCCGTCGCCCGCCTACTCGATCAAGCTGACCGACAAGGAAGAGACCGTCTGGGTCTCCGAGCGCCTGGTCGTGCTCGGCATGGTGCCGGCCGGCAACTAGTCCACCGTCTGCGGAGGGCTCCCTCCTTCCGCGGTTTCACTTTCTCCTCGTCACCCTCCCGGCCGCGGTCAGACGCGGACGGGAGCGGTGCATAATGCGCCCGCCATGGCGACCGCGTCTCCGCGCCCTCCCGAGTCGATCGCCGAGTTCACCGCCCGCGCGGTGATCGCGGGCGTCCTGCTCGGCCTGCTGTTCGGCGCGGCGAACGCCTATCTGGGATTGCGCGTCGGGTTGACGGTCTCGGCGTCGATCCCGGCGGCGGTGATGACCGTGGCGGTCTTCCGGGTGCTCCGGGCGCGGCCGACGATCCTCGAAGCCAACCTGTCGCAGACCATCGGATCGGCGTCGACGTCGCTCGCGAGCGGCACCATCTTCACGATCCCGGCGCTTTTCCTGTGGGGCGTGGCGCCGCCGTACGTGCAGGTCGTGGCGCTCGCGTTTCTCGGCGGGCTCCTCGGGATCGCGGCGATGATCCCGCTGCGCCGGCTGCTGATCGTCGAGGCCGACGGCGAGCTGCCGTACCCGGAAGGACGCGCCTGCGCCGAGGTGCTGCGCGCCACGACGCTGGGGGCGTCCGGGAGCCGCTGGATCTTCCTCGGCATGGCGGCCGGGGCGGCGGTGAAGCTCCTGGTCTCCCTCCTGTTCCTGGTGCCGAACGAGGTCTCCGCGGCCCTCCCGGTCCTGCCGAAGGGGGAGATCGCGCTCGAGATCGCGCCGGCGCTCATCGCCGTCGGGTTCATCCTCGGCTACCGCGCTTCGGCGATCCTCGTGGCGGGGTCGGTGGTCGCGTCGCTGGCGATCATCCCGCTGATCGCCTGGATCGGCGCGTCGCTCCCGGCGCCGCTCTTTCCCGAGAAGACCGTCCTCATCGCCGACATGAGCGCCGGGCAGATCTGGTCGCGCTACGTGCGCTACATCGGCGCCGGGGCGGTGGCGACCGCCGGCATCCTGACCGTCCTGAAGAGCCTGCCGGCGATGACCGGGGCGCTCGGCGCGGTCGCGCGCGGGCTGCTGGGACGGCGGCGCGCGGCGCCCGGCGCGGCGCAGGGTGCCGTGCCGGACACCGATCGCGACCTCCCGGCCGGATTCGTCGCCGGCGGCATCGCCGTCGTCGTGCTCGCGGCCGCCTTCGTGCCGGGGATCTTCGCCGGCGGCATGGGACCGGCGCAGCGGCTGGTCTGCGCGGCCGGCGTGGGGCTCTTCGGGTTGCTCTTCGTCGCGGTGGCGGCGCGGATCGTCGGCATCGTCGGCGTGACCTCGCAACCGACCTCGGGCATCGCTCTCGTGACCCTCCTCGGAACCGCGACGGTCTTCGCCGCGATGGGCTGGACCGATCCCGGAGCGCGCGCCGCGGTCCTGACCGTCGGCACCATCGTCGCGATCGCCGCCTCGAAGGCGGGCGACATCTCGCAGGATCTCAAGACCGGCTTCCTCGTCGGCGCCACGCCCGCGCGGCAGCAGGTGGGCCAGCTGATCGGCGCCGCCTTCGCCTGCTGGGCGGTCGCCGGCACCGTGCTGCTCCTCGGCCGGGCCTACACCTTCGGGTCGAAAGAGCTGGCGGCGCCGCAGGCGACCCTGATGAAGACGATCATCGAGGGGGTGCTGGCGGGCGAGCTGCCGTGGGGGCTGGTGCTCTCCGGGGGGGGCCTGTCGATCGCCGCGATCCTGTGCGGCGTCTCGGGGCTGGCGTTCGCGATCGGCGTCTACCTGCCGATCGCTTCGATGCTGCCGATCTACCTCGGCGGGTGCCTGCGCGGGCTGGTCGACGCCCGCCGGAAGGCGACGCCGGAGGGCGATCCCGGCGTCCTCGCGGCGTCGGGTCTGGTCGCCGGGGAGGGCCTCGCCGGGGTGCTGATCGCGGGATTGGTGGCGCTCGGGGTGATCGGGAAATCGAACCCGCCGCTGCTCGGCGGGATCGCCGGCGAGGCCGGGGCGCTCCTCCTCGCCGCGGCGGTGTGCGGGCTGCTCTACCGCGCCTCGCGCGACGGGTCGGCGGCGCGCGCCGCGTAGACCCCGGCCCCCATGAAGTGCAGCGAGACGTAACGCGTCTGTCCCACCACCCAGGAGTCGTGCGGCACCGCCGGGACGTGGAACAGCGCCCCCGGCTTCAGCTCGACGATCCGCCCGTCCTCGAAGGCGACGGTGGCGACGCCGCTCAGCACCATCCCGACATGCTCGACCGCGCAGAAGCGCGCGCCGGCCGTCGGACCGACATGCTCCGACCAGCGCCAGCCCGGCTCGTAGGTGGCGCGCCCGAGCGTCAGCCCGCCGAGGTGCACGATCTCGAAGCGACCCCGCTCGAAGAGACGCACCTCGTCCGGGCGATCGAAATGCTTGAGGAGGACGGTCGGATCGGGGGTCACGGGTCGAGCCGTCCGCCGTCTCCGCCGGCTCCGGGGAGGCGCTTGGTGAAGTTGTGCTGCGTCTTGGTGCGCGCGTACCCGGCGCTCTCGTAGAACCGGTGCGCGCGCTCGCGCACCACGTTCGAGCGCACCCGCAGGCCGGGGTAGCCGCGCGCCGCCGCCCAGGCTTCGACCGCTTCGAGCAGCGCCCGGCCGATCCCCCGACCGCGCGCCCCATCCCGCACCACGAGCCCGCCGATGACCGGGATCGGATCCGACTCGAGAAGGGTCTCGGCGTGCGCCTGGATCCAGCCGGCCAGCGACCCGTCGGCCGCCTCGGCGACCAAAGCGACGAGATCCCGGCGGCCGGCGAAGGTGGCGAAACGGCGGGCGACCACCTCGGTCGTGGCCGGGTACCCGAGCTGCCCCGAGAGGACCGCCACCTCGGCGGCGTCCTCGGCGCGCATCGGCCGGATGCGCGGCGGTGCGGGAGATCCGGCGGCCATCGCGCGCAGGATACCCCCGCCGTGAACCTTTGGGATGAGGTATCGTTAATGCCTTCAATCCATCGACCCGGCGTGGTCCGCGACGGGGATGGTTCCGGTCAGGGGAATGATCCGTCTCGACGGACTCGACAAATCGTACGTCTCGGGGCGCAACCGCCTGCACGTCCTCAAGGGGATCGATCTGACCATCGAGGCGGGAGAGATGGTCTCGATCATGGGCGCTTCGGGGTCGGGGAAGTCGACCCTGATGAACATCCTGGGCCTCCTCGACGACTACGACGGCGGGGCGTACCGCCTCGACGGCGCCCTCATGAAGGGAATCTCCGAGACGCGCGCCGCCATCCTGCGCCGGCAGTGGGTCGGGTTCGTGTTCCAGTCGTTCAATCTCATCCCGTTCAAGACCGCCGCCGAGAACGTCGCCCTGCCGCTGTACTACCAGGGGATGAATCGCAAGCGCCGCCTGACCGTGGCGCGCGACGCGCTCGGGCGCGTCGGCCTCGCCGATCGAAGCGAGCACCGGCCGTCGGAGCTCTCGGGCGGACAGCAGCAGCGCGTCGCCATCGCGCGCGCGCTGGTGGCGAAGCCGAAGATCCTGCTCGCCGACGAGCCGACCGGTGCGCTCGACTCGACGACCTCGAGCGAGATCATGCGGCTCCTGCAGGAAGTCAACGGCGAAGGCGTCACGGTGGTCGTGGTCACGCACGAGCGCGACGTGGCCGCCGCCACCCGCCGCATCATCCGCCTGCGCGACGGCCGCATCGAGAACGCGCACGAGAAGCCGGCCGATGTTTGACGTCGACACCTGGCAGGAAATCCTCGACACCATCCGCGCCAACCGGATGCGGGCCTTCCTGACCGCGTTCAGCGTGGCGTGGGGGATCTTCATGCTGATCGTGCTGCTCGGCTCGGGGCAGGGACTGTCGCACGGCGTGGCGTACCAGTTCCGCGACGACGCGATCAACAGCATCTGGGTCTTCCCGGGACAGACCAGCGCGCCGTACAAGGGGCTGCAGCCCGGGCGGCGGGTGCAGCTGACGAACGAGGACCACGACGAGATCGAGACCGGCGTGGACGGGGTCGACCACCTCACCGCGCGCTACCGGATCGGCGGCACCCTCCAGGTGCGTTACCGGGACGAGAGCCAGTCGTTCGACGTCCGCTCGGTGCATCCGGGGCACCTCTACCTCGAGAAGACCCTGATCACCGCCGGGCGCTTCCTCAACCCGCTCGACATCGCCGAGCATCGCAAGGTGGCCGTCGTCGGGGAACGGGTCGCGAAGGCGCTGTTCCACGGCGACGAGGCGATCGGCAAGGAGATCGAGATCACCGGCGTCGCGTTCAAGGTGGTCGGCCGGTTCACCGACGAGGGCGGCGAAGGCGAGCAGGAGAAGATCTACCTGCCGATCTCGACCGCGCAGCGGGCGTTCGGCGGCGCCAACAAGGTCGACATGATCATGATGACCACGGGCACGACGCCGCTCGCCGAGACCGAGGGGATGGCGAAGGAGGTCCGGCGCCGCATCGCGGAGCGACACGCCTTCTCGGTCGACGATCCGCGCGCCGTGTTCGTGAACAACAACAACGAGGAGTTCGATCGCTTCATGAAGCTGATGGGCGCGATCCGGATGTTCGTCTGGATCGTCGGGCTCGGGACGATCCTGGCGGGGGTGGTCGGGGTGAGCAACATCATGATGATCTCGGTGCGCGAGCGGACGCGCGAGATCGGCGTGCGCCGCGCCCTCGGCGCCACCCCCTGGTCGGTGGTGTCGCTCGTCCTGAAGGAGTCGATCCTGATCACCTCGGTCGCGGGGTACGTGGGGCTGGTGCTCGGGATCGGCACGCTCGAGATCGCCTCGAGGTTCCTGCCGACGGACGGTTACTTCATCCATCCCGAGGTCGACCTGACCGTGGCGGCGCAGGCGACGGTGCTGCTGGTGGTGGCGGGCGCGCTGGCCGGGTTCTTCCCGGCGCGGCGCGCCGGCGCGCTGCGGCCGGTCGAGGCCCTGAGGAGCGAATGAGCGTCATCGACGGCGATCACTGGCGCGAGATCTACGAGGTGCTCAGGGGCAACAAGCTGCGC
>DATKFL010000312.1:0-2500 GCA_035511355.1 Dongiaceae bacterium | reverse complement strand
CGGTGAAATCGTCGGCGAAGCGCAATCGCGCCAGGTCGCCGATCGAGGCGCCGCCCATGAGACGCTGCGCGGCGCTCACCGGGATCGGCCGTTTCGCGCCGGGGACGATGAGCCATGTCTTCCCGCCGGCGTCGAGGATGCGCCGGCCGGCAAGCGGGCCGCTCCGGAAGACCGCGAGCGTATCGGCGGCGCCGCGCACGTAGACCTCGACGTCGGAGACCGCGGGCGGGCCGGGCTCGCGGCCGGTCACCGTGGCGCGGATGCTCAGCACGCCCTCCTCGATCGGATGCCGCGCCGCGTCGGCGGCGCGCAGCAGCGCCTCGGGCGACGGCGTCGCCGGGAGGGCGCGCGGGGCGGCCAGGAGCAGGAGCGCCAGGCCCCCGAGAGTCTTCATGCAGAACACGCCGCGGCGGCTCATGCGATCCCGGTGGTGGCGCGCGCGTCGGCCGCCTCGAAGACGCCGAGGAGCGGCACGCGCGGCCCGAGATCGAAGCGGTGATACAGGGCACCCAGTCCGTAGAAGAGGGCCAGACGCCAGCGGACCCGCCACGACGGATCCATGTCGCCGGCAAGAAGGTTCAGGACCGCCTCCGGGATCCGGAGGCGCGACTCGGGGAAGAAACAGAGCCGCGGAAAGGCGGTGCTGTAGAACGTCGACACCAGCCGATGGTAGCCGGCCACGTGCCGGGTGACCTCGCGCTCGTAGGCGCGCCGGCGGGCCGGCGGGATCGACCCGCTGTCGAGGGCGTCGTTGACGATGGTCGCCGCCACCTCGGCCGACGACATCGCCAGCAGGACGCCGGTCGAGAAGACCGGATCGACGAACGCGGTGGCGTCCCCGACCATCATGAAATCGGCGCCGGCGATGTCGCGCGCGCCGTACGACCAGTCGCTGGTCGTGTAGACCGGTGAGACGCGGGTCGCGCCGCCCAGGAGGCGCCGCGCCGCGGGGCAGCGCTCGATGGCGCGCTCGAGCGCCTGTTCCGGCGTCGCGCGCTGCTCCCCGAGCGCCCGGCCGTCGACCACCACGCCGACGCTGGTGCGTCCGTCGGCGAACGGGATGACCCAGAACCAGCCGTTGGACAGAAGAATGATGACGATGTTGCCGGCGTCGCGTCCCGCGCGCCGCGGCACGCCGGTGAAATGCGCGAACACCGCGGCCCGGCGCGCCTTCGGATCCATCCGGCGGAGGCCGTTCCGCCGCGCCAGGAGGCCGTCCCGCCCGCTCGCGTCAATCAGGATGCGGGCCCGCTCGACCCGGGCGGCGCCGTTCTCCTCGACGGTGAGGCTCCAGCCGCCGCCCGGCTCCGGATCGGCGGCGCGCACCGTGGCGCCGAGGCGCACGGTCGCGCCGCGTGACTTCGCCTCCTCGAGCAGGAGGGCGTCGAGCTCGGCGCGCGGGGTCTGGAAGCACATCGGGTAGCGCGGCTCGAGCGCCTCTTCGAAGTGGAACATCCGGTTCAGGTCGCCCCCGGAAGAGAGGAACTCGACGCCCCACTTCTCCATGAAGCGGGCGCGCATCGCCTCGACGACGCCGAGCCGCTCGAAGATCCGCATGTTGTGCGGCAGGAGCGACTCGCCGATGTGGAAGCGCGGGAAGGTTTCGCGCTCGTACACCACGACGTCGCGCCCCGCGGCGGCGAGGAAGTTCGCGGCGGTCGAGCCGCCCGGCCCCCCGCCGACGATCGCGACGTCGCGCCGCGCGCTGCCGGCCGGGTCAGACATGCGTGAGCGCCTCGACGATGCTCATGCGGGTGGCGCGGCGCGCCGGGAACCACGACGCCAGCGCCAGGGTGGCGAGCATCGCCACGAGCCCCGCCGCGTAGGCCGCGCCGTAGAACTTCACGAACAGCGTCGAGCCGTGGGTCGCGCCGGGGGGCGGCGGGAGCGTCAACCCGGAATGATTGAGCGCGAGCCGCACGACCAGCGACAGCGCCGCGCCGGCGACGCAGCCGGCGATCGCGAGCAGCACTCCTTCGGCAAGGAAGAGCCGGCCGACCGCGCCGGGGCGGGTGCCGAGGGCGCGCAGCGTGCCGATCTCGCGGGTCCGCTCGGTCGCCGCCATCAGCATGGTGTTGGCGGTGGCGAGCAGCACCACGGCGACCAGGACCGCCCCCATGAACCCGAAGATCCCGAGGTAGAGGGTACGCACCTGGCGGTAGAACTGCGCCAGCTCCTCCCAGGTGCGCGCTTCGATGGCGCCACCCGGGCCGCCGGCCACGGCCGCCCCGCCGATCGCCGCGAGGAGCCGCGGGCGCGCCGCCGCGGCGTCCCGGTGATCGCGGAGCACCACGACCAGGCGCGACACCCTGCCCTGGGTCATCAGGAGATCCGAGGCCAGTCCGAGCGACGCGGCGAGGTAGCGATCGTCGAGCTCCTTGATCGGAATGTCGGCGAGCCCCGTGACGGTCACGTCCAGCGCGTTCAACACGCCATCGGGGGTCGTGGCGAGCAGCGTGATCGTCTCCCCCGCCTTCACGTTCAACGCGCGCGCGAGACC
>DATKFL010000311.1:0-6078 GCA_035511355.1 Dongiaceae bacterium | reverse complement strand
CTGGTTGGCGATCCGGCGCCGGCCGTCGGCGCGCGACCACGGCGTCCGGTCGAAGCGCTCCCCCTCGGCCGGCGACGGCGCGCCGGGCGTGAGGGCGGCGGCGTCCACCGGCCGGTCGGCCTCCGGCGCCACCTGCGCGAGCGTCCGCCCCAGGACCGCGTCGCGCGGCGCGCCGTAGAGGTCCTCGAAGGCGCGGTTCACGCCGACGACCCGCCCCTCCTGGTCGGTCACGAGCAGGCCGACGCGGCTCGACTCGAGGATGCTCTCGTTGAACTCCTTGAGCGCCTGGATCTCGGAGACCTTCTCCGCCAGGGCGCCGTACAGGCGGGCACCCTCGAAGGCGACCGCGGCATGTCGCCCGAACGACAGGAGGAGCTGCAGGTCCTCCGACGTGAGCGGACCGCCGTGATCCGGCGCGCCGACGGCGATGATCGCGACGATGTCCCCTTCGACGAGAAGCGGCAGGAGGTACTCGACCTGCGCCCCCTGGGCGAGGCGCGCCCCCGACGGCGTGTCGATCGCCCCCGGATGATCCTGCAGCGACAGGTAGTCGACCCCCCGGAGGAGCGCCAGGAGCGTGTCGTCCCCGACCAGCGCGCCGGCGGTTTCGCTCTGGAGGGTGCCTCCCGAACCGTCGCGCACGAAGAGGTGCACGATCCCGACGTCGAAGGTGCGCTCGATGCGACCGGTCACCTTCCGGAGGAGCGTCGGCAGGCTCAGCTCGCGGTTGAGCGCCTCGCCGAACTCGATCAGGGTGCGGCGGTAGTCGTACTTCTCGCGGTAGAAGAACTGTTCCACCGCCCGCTTCACGTGCCGGTGCACCCGCGGATAGAAGATCGCGACCAGGAAGGTGGTCAGGATGAGCGCCGCGTTGAACCCGGACCGGCGCGCGCCGCCGGTCATCCGATCCATCACCACGTACGAGGCGCCGTAGATCGCCGCCGCGGTGAACAGGAGGCCGATGGCGATGGTGCCGCGCTTCAGGAAGACGTCGAGATCGAGGAGGCGATAGTGCACGATCGCGGCGGCGAAGGTCAGCGGCACGATCGCCATCGGCAGCACCGACAGCTCGCTCCAGGGGCCGATGCGCACCCCGAGCGACAGCGGCGCGAGGTAGAAGAGAGCCGGCGGCAGGAATCCGCACAGGCTCCCCCAGGCCATCCAGCGCAGCTGCCAGCGGGTCTGGAGCTTTTCGGCGGCAAGATACGACCGGACCGCCAGCACGATGCCGGCGATCAGGTAGGTGGCGCCGTACAGCTGCTCGAGGCGGTCCTTCCAGCGGATCGCGGCGACCGGATCGTCGAACCGGTAGACTCCTTCGAACGTGATCAGCCAGAGGTTGAGCCCGAACAGGAGCGTCGGCGCGACGTACAGCAGCGCCCGCGCCAGCCGGCGGCGCGCGGCGCCGCGGTCGTCCTCCTGGAGCGCGAGGTTGATGTGCACCAGGAGCGCCGGCGCCAGGAGGAGCCCCACCAGATCCCCCCAGTAGGCGGCGCGGTCGAGCATGCCGCCGCGGCCGGTCGGCGAGTGCACGAGGTAGAGGAACATCGCCTCGCAGTGCAGCGCGAACGGGATGGCGGCGCGCGCCCGGGTCGCGCGCAGCCAGACGACGAGGCCGACGGCGAGGAAGGTCAGCCCGACGAGGAGGAGGTAGTAGTCGACCGGCTCGACGCCGCCGACCCACTCCGGGCGCACCGGGCAATCGAGCGCCTCGCCGTCGCGATCGATCCGGTAGATGAGCGTCCCGTCGGTCGGCACCCGCGCGAGCGCCGCCTCGACCTCGGCCGTGCCGACGACGGTCGTCCCGCCCACCTCGAGCAGGCGGTCGCCGGGCCGGAGCCCGCCGCGCCAGGCCGGCTCGCGCGGGATCACCCACTGCGCGACCACGCCTGCGGGGGTCTCGTTCCACTCGACGCCGACCTCGGGTTCGAGGCGCGACACCTTGGTGCTGAACGAGTGCGCTCCCCAGGCGAGGAACAGGAGCGTGACGGCGAAGGCGAAGGTCCTGCGGAGCTTCACGCGCGGTCCGGTCTCAGAACGACAGGCCGACGCCGCCGGTCAGCCGCGACGCGATGCCCGAGGTGGGCGCGCCGGAACCGGCGAACCAGGCATCGTAGGAAACCTCCTGCCAGGCCAGGAGCGCGCGCAGATCGGCACCGAGCAGGGCGCGCGGCGACGGCAGGGTCTGCGCCACCATGAGATCGAGGCGGCGGTAGTCGGGATTCGAGACCGCCCCGGGATCGCCCGGCTCGTCCGACGCGACGCGCCGGTAGCCGAGCTGCATTTCGGTTCTCGAAGGCTTCCACGCGACCCCGAGCCGGGTCTCGTACCAGTGCTCGGCGCCGACGCTGACGATCGGCAGCGGTCCCGGCTCGATCGCCGGCGTCGACCGGGCGCCGGTGCGCCCGACACCACCGGCGAGGTGCCCCGACAGCGGCCCGAAGTCGCGCGCGATCGACAGGTCGACCGCCCGCCGGCTCGCCCCGACCGGGTCGACGGCCGAGGCGCCGCCCGGCCCGCCGAAGTCGGCGCCGATCGGCGCGCTCCCGAGCCCGGCCGCGGTCCCGTACTCCGGAAGCACGAAGAGCGCGGCGGTCATCCTGAGCCCCTGTCCCGGCGTCGCGGCGAGCGCCAACCGGCCTCCCGGTCGGTCGGGATCGATCCACAGCTCTCCTTCGACCGCCAGGTCCGCGCTGCCCTCGATGGCCTGTCGCATCCCGACGCGCGGCACGGCGCTCCGTCCCAGGTCGCCGCGGTCGAGATATTCGACGCCGTAGCGCAGGAGCGTGCGCGGCCCGAAGTCATGGCGCGACCCGGCGTACAGACCGACGCCGCTCTCGCCCGCCGCCTCGAGCGCGGCCGCGGGGGTGGAGTTCGCGAAGGTGAGATAGCGGCCGTCCCCCGGATCGATTTCGGTCGACCAGGTGCGCACCCCCAGCTCGATCGGCTCGCCCGCGCCCGGCCGGAAGGAGCCCTCGGCCGCGAGCAGGCGACTGGCGCCGCTCGCGGAACCGGCGAGGCTGTGGCCGACGCCGGCATGCACCGCGCCGGCGAGGCTTCCGCCCGGCGCCGGCTGGTAGGTCGCGCCGGCCAGCAGGCGATCGACGCCCCCGCCCATCGGCGCGCCGATCTCGTCGGTCGTCGCCTCGGTCCGATTGGTGGCGCCGGCGAAATCCCAGGCGAGTCGCGGGTTGATCGGGGCGTTCAGGTCCAGGCGCGTGCTGCGGTCGCCATCGGCGGCCGACCCGCCGGTGAATCCCGACAGATCGCCGGTGCCGACGCTCTGCACGAACTGTCCGTCGACCGCGCCGAAGAGATCGCGTCCGGCAGGGCGGGCCGCGGCGACGCGCATCGCCGCGCCGGATCCGGCCGGGTCGGTTCCACCCCCGTCCACCCTCGGGCCGGAGTCGTCGCCCCGGGCGACGAGAAGGGCCGGCGGGATCGCCGGCGCCTCGCTCCTCAGGATATCGTCGCGCTCGCCGCGCAGGATCCAGTCGAGGTCGCGACCGGTCCGCTGGCGCCGCGGATCGCCGCCGCGGTTCGGCTCGATCCGCATCCTGAGGACCCGGCTGGCGAGCGAGTGCACTTCAGTCAGCGACACGTCATATCCCGGCTTGACCGCGGCGACGAGGTACCTCCCCGGGGGCAGGAAGGCAACGAACCCGCCGTCCGGATCGGTGCGCAGCTGGGCGCAGGCGCCCGGGTCGGTGCCCTCGGCCGGCGCGGCCGGGAATACCAGGATGGTCGCCCCGGCGAGCGCCACGCCGCTGGTGTCGGTGAGCCGGCCGGTGACGGTCGACTCGCTGTCGGCGACGACCGGGGATGCCACCAGGGAGGCCGCGACTGGGAAAAGCACCGCAAGCGGGATGAGCCGGAGGGCGCCTAATCTCCCGAAGTGGTTCCGCATCAGCAGGTCCTCCTATCCAAAGTTCCGAACCGGCGCGGCAGAAACGCGAAGGAGAATGCCCGTCAAGAAGGCGCTTACTCTAGATGAAGCAACATGTTGTGTCAATCGACCCGCGCCCGGATCGGCGCCGCACGGCGACCCGTTCTGATCCGGACCGCTGGATCGTCGCGGACGATCGGTCGAGGGCCTCCCGGCGGCAGCAGAGGCTCGAGTGGACAGCCGCCGCATCGAGGGGCCGCCTTCCGGCAATGCTCCTTGCCGGCACGCACCAGAAGGGCGTGGTACTGGTTGAAGAGACCGGGGTCGGGGGGCAGCGCCGCCTCGAATCTCCGGCGCAGCGCCTCGTACGGTTCGTTCCCCCGCGCTTCGGCGTGCCGGACCAGGATGCGTCGGGTGTAGGCATCGATCACGAAGACCGGCCGGCGGGCTGCATATAAGAGGATGGCGTCGGCCGTCTCCGGCCCGATTCCGGATAGCTCCAGAAGCGCCGCGCGCAGGACCGGGACCGGCTGCCGGAGAAAGCGATCCAGGCGGCCGGCGTGCCGTGCGTCGACCTGCGCCGCCAGCGCCCGGAGGGTGCGCCCCTTCTGGGTCTGATACCCGGCCGGGCGGATGGCGCGCTCGATCGCGCCGGGAGGAGCGGCGCGGATCGCCTCGACCGAGAGGAGCCCCTCGCGCCGCAGCGTCCGAATCGCCTTCTCGGCATTGGTCCAGGCGACCGCCTGGGTCAGGATCGCGCCGGCGATGACCTCGAAGCGGGTCCGCCCGGGCCACCATCCCTGCGGACCCCACGCCTTCTCGAGCGCCTCGTACCAGGCGCCGAGAGCGGCGGGGCGGCGCCGCGTCGGCTCAGAAGCGCGCGACGACGTCGACCCGGAGGGTGACCTTGGTCCAGCCTTCATCCTTGCCGGCCGGCGTCACTTCGATCTCGAAGGTGCGGCGCTCGCCCGCCTGCACGAGATAGTTCTCGGTCCGATCGAACGTCGCGATCGACGGCGGACCCTCCGAGGCGATGGTGCTGAAATCGCCGCGCACCTGCACCGCCAGCTGCAGCCGGCCGGCCGCCACCATGAGCGGCGTGAGAATCGCCTCCAGCCGCTCGCGCCGGTAGCGCTTCGCGCCGTCGGCTCCGTCCGGCAGGGTCGCGTTGGCGCTGATGATGGTGCTCGCCTCGCGCCCGAGCGCCGCCACCAGCCGCTGATTGCGGAGCATCTCGGCGGCCTCGCCCTCGGCGCCCTTCTCGACCTGGAGGTCGAGGGTCACGAAATCGGGGATGGCATCGTGCTCCGGGCGCGCCGGCGCGCACTGGAAGCGGAACGCCACCCGACCTCCGGTCATGGCCGACGCGTAGGCCTCGATCATCCGGGTATCGCCGTCGCCGAGCGCGAGGCTGGTCTCGCGCGTGTCGAGCGGGTCGGAGGTGGAGGCGGCGGCGCTCTTCTTCTTCGGCGCACCGGCCGCCGGCTTCGGCGTGCCGCCGGCCGCGGCGCGACGGGTCACCATCTGCGCGCCGAGGGCGCAGGTCTTTCCTTCCGGCACCGCGGCGTCGGGCAGGAGCCGCACGTCGATCACGATCGGCTCCCGGGTGCGCCGCTCGTCGCGACCGACCAGCGTGATCTCCTTGTGGAGGACCCCGACGGCGCCCGGGACGAGATCGGCCTCGTCGGCGCCGAGCGATCGGGTGCCGCCGCGATCGACGACGATCGTCTCGATGCGCACCCGCACGACGGCGCCCTCGGGCTCGGGGGGTGGCACGGGCGCCGCGGCGAGCGTCAGGAGACCCGCGGCGAGAAGGAGACTGCGCTGGGCGCGCACCGGCGGAAGGCTACCACACGGGAGGTCGGGTATACTGACGCTCCGAACCCGCGCCGCACGCTCCGATGACCGCGCCGCGCTCCGGACATTCCCGATGCCGATCACGCGCGACGAAGTGCGCCACATCGCCCGACTGGCGAACCTCGAGTTCTCCGACGAGGAGCAGGAGCGGTTCACCCGCCAGTTGAGCGCCATCCTCGATCATGTCGCCCACCTCGATCGCCTCGACACGGCGGCGGTCGAGCCGACCTCGCACGCCGGCGAGGATGCCTCGCCGCTGCGCGACGACGTGCCGGAGCCCACCCTCTCGACCGAGGAGGCGCTCGCCAACGCGCCGGAGTCGGCGCGCGGCCTGT
>DATKFL010000310.1:0-7488 GCA_035511355.1 Dongiaceae bacterium | reverse complement strand
CGATCGGGCGGTCGAGGCGCGGCTGGCGATGGCGCACGGCGACCTCGCGGCGGCGCGACGCCACGGGGAGGCGGCGCTCGACCTGAGCGAATCGGCGCGCGGCCGGGCGACGAGCGCGCGGGTCCGGAGCGCGATTCTCGCCTCCGGGCAGTCGGTGTACGAGACGCTCGTCGACGTCCTGATGGCGCAGCACGACGGCGCCCCGGCGGCGGGCTACGACGCCCGGGCCCTCGAGGTCAGCGAGCGGGCGCGCGCCCGGAGCATGCTCGAGTCGATGCTCGGCCAGCGCCCTTCGGTGGCCGGCGCGCGCGGCGCCGGGCCGGTCGAGGAGATGCGCGGGCTGCAGCTCCGGCTGAACGCGAAGGCCGAGGCGCTCGACGGCGCGCGCCGATCGGGAAACACCGAACGGATCGCCGCGCTGACCCACGACATCGACGAGATGTCCGATGCCTTCACGCTCCTCGAAGCCAGGGTCCGGCGCGCCGCAGGTCCGGTGGCCGCCGTGGTGACGCCGGCGCCGCTGACCTCGACGGCGATCCGGACCCAACTGCTGGATCGGAACACCGTGCTGGTGGAGTATCTGCTGACCGATACGTCGGGTTACGCCTGGCTGGTGACCAGGGATCGGCTGTCGAGCCACCGCCTCGCCGCCCGGAAGATCGTCGAGGAGGCTGCGGCGGCCTACCAGGTCGCGATCGCCCGCCCCCCCACGGCGGCCGGCGATCGCGAAACCGCGCTGGCGGCGGCCGCCGCGAAACTCTCCGAGCTCCTGCTGTCGCCGATGCGCGAACTCCCCGCCGGCCGCCGGCTCCTGATCGTCGCGCCCGGCCCGCTGCAGCAGATCCCGTTCGCGGCGCTCCAGGTGCCGGGCTCGACCACGCGCATGGTCGAACGGTTCGAGATCGTGCAGGCGCCGTCCGCATCCATCGTCGCCGCGGCCCGCAAGGCGGGCGCGACCCGCCCGCGCGCCGGCCGGAGCGTCGCCATCTTCGCCGATCCGGTCTTCGAGACCGCCGACGCGCGCGTCGCCCGCGCCCCGTCGGCGCCGCCGGCCGTGGAGCAAACCTCCCTGATGGCGCGCGCGCTCGAGGACATGCCCGAGCATGGCGAGCGCGCCGGCCTCGGGCGCCTGGTGTTCTCGCGCCAGGAGGCCGAGGCGATCGCGGCGCTCGCCCCCGCCGGCAGCGTGCGCCTCGCGCTGGGATTCGACGCGTCGCTCGCGGCGGTCACCGATCCGGCGCTGGCGGACTATCGCGTCGTCCATTTCGCCACCCACGGCCTGCTCGACACGCGCACGCCCGAGCTCTCCGGCCTGGTCTTCTCGCTCGTCGACCCGACGGGATCACCGCAGGCGGGCTACCTGCGCCTGCACGAGGTCGACCGGCTGCACCTGAACGCCGACCTCGCCGTCCTGAGCGGCTGCGAGACCGCGCTCGGCCGCTCGATCGCCGGCGAAGGGATCATCGGCCTGACCCGCAGCTTCATGCTGGCCGGGGCGCGCGGCGTGGTCGCCTCCCTCTGGAAGGTCGACGACCTGGCGACCGCCGAGATGATGCAACGCTTCTATCGCGGCCTGCTGGTCGATCGGCTCGCGCCCCCCGCCGCCCTGCGCCGCGCGCAAACGGAAATGGCGACCTCGGAGCGCTGGCGCGACCCGTGGTACTGGGCCGGCTTCGTGGTGCAGGGAGAGTGGCGCTGACCGCGCCGGGTCTCAGGACCTGACGGGACGGGCGGAGCCGGGGGAAGCCGGTCGGGGGATCGCCGGCAGGTAGCCGGCCGCCACCCCGACGTAGGCCGCCGCCTCGCGCTCCGCCCAGGCGGCGTCGTGCCCGAGCGCCTGCGCGAGCGCCGTCGCGACCCGCGGCGCCGCCTCGATGCTGGCGCGCGCGTCGAGCAGGAGGGCGCGGGTGCGGCGCGCCAGGACGTCCTCCACCGTGCGCGCCATCTCGGCGCGCGCCGCCCAGACCACCTGCGCCATCACGTAAGGGAGGCGCGGATGGATCGGCTCGGCGAGCGCCGGCGCCTCCTTCGCCAGGGCGCGCAGTGCGGTCGCGTCCGAACCGTACACGTCCCACGGCTCCGGGCGGCGCATCTTGCGGCCGGCCCCGCCCCGCAGCGCGAGGGCCTTCGTGACCGACGCCCGCATCTCGAGACCGGCCGCTTCCGCGGCGCGGTTGACCACGTCCTCCCCCATCAGGCGGTAGGTGGTCCACTTGCCGCCGGTGATCGACACCAGCCCCGACGGCGACACCACGATGGTGTGGTCGCGCGACAGCGCCGCGGTCGACGCCGCGCCGTCGGCGCGCACCAGCGGTCGCAGCCCGGCGAAGCAGGAGAGGATGTCGGCGCGGGTCGGGTCGCGGGTGAGATACCTGCCGGCGTGCGCCAGGAGGAAGTCGATCTCCTCCTCGAGCGGGCGCGGGTCGTGGGTCGCCTCGTCGACCGGCGTGTCGGTCGTGCCGACCACCACGCGGTCGTGCCAGGGCACCGCGAACAGCACCCGGCCGTCGTCGGTCTGCGGCACCAGGATGGCGCTCGACCCGGGCTGGAACGATCGGTCGAGCACGATGTGCGCCCCCTGGCTCGGCGACACCAGCGCCGCCGCGCCCGGTTCGTCGAGACGGCGCACCGCGTCGCAGAAGACGCCGGTGGCGTTGATCACGACCCGCGCCGGGATCTCGAACGCGCGCCCCGACTCGGCGTCACGCGCCGCGACCCCGGCGACCCGGCCGCGGGCGCGCAGGAGCCCTTCGACCGGCATCCGGTTGATCGCCGCGCCGCCGCGGTCGGCGAGCGTCAGCAGGAGCGTGATCGCCAGCCGGCTGTCGTCGAACTGGCCGTCGTGGTAGACCACGCCGCCCCGGAGCCCGTCGCGCTCGAGCGTCGGGATCGCGCGGATCGTCTCCTCGACGCTCAGCCGGCGCGACGGCCCCAGCCCCATCTCGCCGGCGAGCAGGTCGTACAGCTTGAGCCCGGCGCCGTAGAACGGGCTCTCCCACCAGACGTACGCCGGCACGACGAACGACAGGTTGCGCACCAGATGCGGGGCGTTGCGCATCAGCAGGCCGCGCTCCCGCAGCGCTTCGAGGACGAGCCCGACGTCGCCGGTGCGCAAGTAGCGGACCCCGCCGTGCACCAGTTTCGTGCTGCGGCTGGAGGTGCCGCAGGCGAAGTCGTCGCGCTCGAGGAGGAGCGTGGAGTAGCCGCGCGCCGCCGCGTCGACCGCGGCGCCCAGCCCGGTGGCGCCTCCGCCGACGATCACGATGTCCCACGGCGCCGCCGCCTCGGCGACCCGCCGGAGCATCGCCGCGCGTTCGATCACGGGGCGCGCGTGCCCTTCTCGGTCAGCACCCGGAGCCCGCCGGTGGGAACGTGCGGGAAGGTCTCGACGACCCCCGACGGCCAGCGCACCTCGACGTCGACGGTCCCGGGCGGCTTCGAGCCCAGTCCGAACGTGACGATCATCTCGCTCTCGGACGCGTAGGAGGCGGCCGACTGCAACGTCCGGGTGAGGCGGCGATCGCCGATCGTGATCCGCACCCGCGCCCCGACGGCGTCGCGGTTCGAGACCGTGCCGACCAGGCGGAGGCGGAGGTAGCCGCCGGCGCTGCCGCCGTCGTTGCGGAACAGGGCCGCCGGACCGTTGTTGGTGCTGTAGGCGAGGTCGAGGTCGCCGTCCCCGTCGATGTCGGCGTAGGCGGCGCCGCGCGCCACCACCGGCCGGGCGAGATCGGCGCCGGCCGTGGCGGTGGTCTCCTCGAACCCGCCGCGCCCGTCGCCGCGGAACAGATGCGGGGGCTCGGCGTAGGTGACCGACGGCTGCACCGCGTTGATCTCGTTCTCGACGTGTCCGTTGGCGACGAAGAGATCGAGCCGGCCGTCGAGGTCGTAGTCGAAGAAGAAGCAGCCGAACGCGAGCGTCAGGAGGCTCGGCTGGCCGATCCCGGCGGCCGCCGCGTCGTCGATGAACAGGCCCCGCCCCTCGTTGTGGTACAGCGCCAGCATTTCGTTCGAGAAGTTGCCGATCATGAGGCTCGGTCGCCCCGAGTCGTCGTAATCGGCGGCGTCGATCCCCATGGCGCCCCGCGCCTTGCCTTCTTCGCTGTAGGCGATGCCGGCCACCTTGCCGACCTCCTCGAAGGTGCCGTCGCCGCGGTTGCGGTACAGGAAGTTGGGTTGCGTGTCGTTCGCCACGGCGAGATCGACGAAGCCGTCGTCGTCGAAGTCGAGCGCCGCGACGCCGAGCGACTTGCCGGTCGGTTCGAGGACGCCGGCCCTGGCGGTCGCGTCCTCGAACGTGCCGTCGCCGCGGTTCCGGAACAGGCGGTTGGTGGCGCCGTGGTACGACTCCGGCGTGCAGTACGACTTGTGCGCGCCGTCGAGGGTGCAGTAGATGTCCGACTCGGCGCTCCACTGCACGTAGTTGGCGACGAACAGATCGAGCCGGCCGTCGCGGTCGTAGTCGATCCAGGTGGCGGACGACCCGAACCCCGGGTCCCCCACCCCGGCCGCCTTCGAGACCTCCTCGAAGGTGCCGTCACCTCGGTTCCGGAACAGGAGGTCGGGCCCGAGCGCGTTGACGAAGAGATCGACGTCGCCGTCGTTGTCGTAGTCGGCCGCCGCCGCTCCGATGCCGTACGCCTCGACGTCGAGCCCGGCGCGCTTGGTCTGGTCCTCGAAGGTGCCGTCGCCGCGGTTGTGGTAGAAGGCCGGGTGCTGCGGACCGCCGCGGCTCTCCGGCCAGTCGCGGCTCTGGACGAAGTAGAGGTCGGCGCGTCCGTCGCCGTCGGCGTCGAAGAAGACCAGTCCCGCCCCCATCGTCTCGGGAAGGTACTTCTTCCCGGTCGCGCCGCTGTGGTGCCGGAAGGCGATCCCGGCGGCGCGGGTGATGTCGGTGAAGTTGACCTTGGGAGCCGCTTCGACCGCCGGAGGCGCCGGCTTCGGCGGCGCGGCGCCGCCGCAGCCGAGGACGATCGCGACCCCTGCGAGCGCCGCGACGGAGACGACCGCGCGACCCCGGCCCCGGGGCACCGGCGACGGCGTCATCGACCCGACCCCGTCGTCGAGGCGCCCTTCGCCAGGGCGGTCGGGCTCTCCGGGTGGGCGCCGCCGTGCGCGGTCCAGGCCCCCGGGTGCTCGTGAATCGGCTGGCGCTCGCGGTTGTCCTCCGGGTTGAGGCGGCGGTAGTCGCCGGTCAGCGCCTGCGCCGACTCGTCGGCCTTGAAGCGGGTGTAGAGGGTCTCCTCGCGCTTCTCGTCCCCGGCGCGGCCGAGCGCGCGGTAGCAGAGCATCAGGTTGTAGTGCGCCGGGACGTCCTCCGGGTCGACCAGGAGCGTCTTCTCGAACTCGGAGACCGCGTCGTCGTAGCGTCGCTTGAGGAAGAGGATCCGGCCGATCTGGTTGCGCACCACCCGATCGCGCGGGTAGCGCTCGGCGGCCGCCTGGAAGTGCCGGAGCGCGTCGTCGTACTGCCCGCGCGCCTTGAGCGACAGCCCGAGGAAGTAGTGGCCGCTGGCGATCCGCGGATCGATCGACAGCGCGTGCTCGAGGATCGGCCGCGCCGCCTCGTGATCCCCCTCCTGGACGAGGACGCGCCCGAGGTTCACGAAGCCGGCGGCGTAGCCCGGCTCGACCTTGTTCACCGTCTCGAACGCGGCGCGCGCGGCGACCAGGTCGCCCTGCAGGAGCATGCCGATGCCGTAGTCGTTGAAACGCTCCCGGTCGAACCCCTGCGGCGCCGGGACCGCCGCGCGCAGCGCCGCCGACGCGGCACTCGCGCCGGTGCCCGACGGCGCCGGCCCCAGCTCGACCGTGACCTTGTCCTCGGCGATCACCGTGACCGGCGGGTCCGGGATCGCCTTGATCTTCCCCGACACTCCGGCGGTGTCCCCGGTGAAGATCATCGGACCGTCGTCGAAGTCGGGCGAGACCCCGAAGTCGCGCACCGCCGGGTCGCGCACGCCGGCGAACGAGAACTGCGTGTTCCACCAGGAGAACTTGCGGTAGTTCATGCGCGCCGTGAAGGTGAGCGGCCCTTTCGCGTCGGCCGGCACCTCGACGCGGAACCTCCCGACGTCGGCGGCGCCCGGCGGGATCAGGCGCGCGTAGATCAGGGCGCGCGCCGACCAGGCGTTGCGCTTGTTGATCGGATTGCCGCGCGCGTCGACCAGGAGCGAACGGTAGCGGTGCGCCGAAGGATCGACCGGGCCGCGCCCGCCGTCCTCGATGAAGCCGCTCCAGTAGAAGACCCGGCCGCCGGCGTCCTCCGCCTTCAGCTCGAGCCAGACGTCGAAGGCATCGACCGTGCCGCCCGGGAAGAAGTGCCCGATGTTGCGGGTGCGCGCCACGACGTCGATGCGGTAGGCGCCGCCGGGGCGCATGAACGGCGCGGCGCGGTCGAGCGGCGCCACCACGATCGGCGCTTCGCCGGGACGGCGCGCCGGCATCGCGGCGCCGCCGGTCGGACCGCCGTCCGGGAGATCGGGGAACATCGTCGCCGCCACCGGCTCGTCCGGCGCCGCGGCCGGGGTCCCGGCCCCGCCCGCCGGTGTGCCGCCGCCCCCGGCGGCCGCACCGCTCCCGGCGGCGCGCGTGGCGTCGAGCGCCGCGAAGATGTCGACGGTCAGGATGTTGGCGCGCAGGAAGTCCTGGGTGACCTTCATCTGCGCGTCGTCGTGGTTGGCGAACGGCACCGCGGTGTTGGCGGCCGGGAACCGGTGCGAGTGCACGAAGCCGCCGACGTTGCCGGCGTCGGCCGACTTCACCAGCGGCATGTGACAGGTGCCGCAGTCCTTCGGCTTGTCGGGATAGTAGAAGGCGCGCGCCCCCTGGCCCGAGACGCCGCTCTGCTGCCAGGCGTCGTATTCGTTGAAACCGCGGAACCAGCGGTAGTGATTCACCGGCACGTCGAGGTGCACCTTGTGGCAGGCGGAGCAGAACTCGGCGCGCGACTCGCGGTGGAAGCGCTTGAGCATGGTCGCCTTGTGCGGCCCCGGGTCGAGCCGCACCATGTAGTCGTGCAGCGCGTGCAGCGCCGGGCTCTTGGTCGCCACGAGCTTGTGCATCTCGGGATACTCGAGGACGTACCCGCCCTGCCCCATGGTGTCGCGCACGTGCACGATCGAGTGGCAGACGAGACAGCCGATGCCGGCCTGGGCCTGCGGCGTGTCGATCTGCTGCACGATCGGCGTGTCCATCCGCCCGGTCAGGAGCACCGACTGATCGTGGCAGCCGCCGCACCATTTCGACGGACCGGTGCCGACCACCTCCTGCATGTACTCGATCGACTTGCGGTACCACTGGTTGTTGAACGACGAGAAGTGATGCATGGAGGAGTCCCACTGCGTGGTGATGTCGGGATGGCACCCCTTGTTGCCGCAGGCCTTCGACTCGAGGAAGAAATCCTCCGGCACGAAGCGGTCGCCGACCGTGGTCACCGAGGAGGGGAAGAACGGCGAGCCCTTGCCTCCCCCTTCGTCGTCCGGGGTG
>DATKFL010000309.1:0-13122 GCA_035511355.1 Dongiaceae bacterium | reverse complement strand
ACTGCACCGGCATCTCCCAGCCGGCGAAATCGACCATCCGCGCGCCCATCTCGTGAAAGAGCGCGTTCAGGGGGGTCCGCCGCAAGGCGTCCCCCGGCGTCGTCGTCATCGGGCCTCCGCGAGGGCGCTTAATCTACCACAGCGCGCCGGGTGAAACGGGGCGCCGGGCGGGCCCGGAAATGCCGGGCGATCGCCGCGGCGAGGGCGGGAATGGTGTAGCGCTGCGGCGCCACCACCACCGCGAGGCGGTGGCGGCGCGCCGTGGCGGCGGTGATCGGCCCGATGACCGCCGCCGGGACGCCACGGAGCCGCCGGCGGTCGGCGGGAGCGAAGCCGGCGAGGAAATGCTCGACGGTCGAGGACGACGCGAAGGTCAGGAGATCGATCCGCCCGGCCCGGAGCGCCGCGACCACGGCGCGCCGCCCGGCGCGCGCCGGCACGGTGCGGTAGACCGGCGCCACCGTCACCCGGGCGCCGCGGCGGCCGAGGGCGATCGCCAGGTGGTCGCGCGCCACCGCGGCACGCGGCACGAGGACCGAGGCGCCGCGCAGGCCGCGACCGGCGAGCCGCGCGACGATCCCCTCGGCGCGGAACTCCTCCGGCACCGCGACCGCGCGGAAGCCGCGCGCGCGGAGCGCTTTCGCGGTCGCCGGACCGATGGCGACGACGCGCGGCCGGCGCAGTTCCCGAAGCCCGACGCCGCGCGCGCGCGCCCGGGCCAGGAAGCGCTCGACGCCGTTGACGCTGGTCAGGATCAGGAGGTCGACCGTGTCGAACCGCGCGAGGGCCCGGTCGATCGGCTTCCAGGATCGCGGCGGCCGGAAGGCGATCGCCGGCGCCTCGAGGACCCGCGCCCCGGAGCGGCGCAGGAGCGCCGAGAAGGCGGCTGCCTGCGGCCGGGCCCGGGTCACCACGATGGTCCGGCCGGCGAGCGGGCCCCCGGCGCGACGCGGCATCAGGCCGGGCCGCCCGGCGCGGCGCGCGGCAGCAGGTCGCGCGCGCCCCGGGCGAGGAGCTCTTCCGCGAGACGGGCGCCGATCGACTCGGCCTCCCCCACCCGGCCGCTCCGGTCGCCGCGCTCGACGTGGCGTCCATCCAGGCTGGCGACCAGGGCCCTGAGGGTCAGGAGGTCTCCCGCGACCGTGGCATGCGCCGCGATCGGCGCCTGACATCCGCCGCCGAGACCCCGGAGGAGCGCGCGCTCGGCGCGCACCGCGGCGGCGGTCGGCGCATGATGCAGCGGCGCGAGCGCGTCGGCGAGCCCCGGGTCGTCGGCGCGCGTCTCGATCGCCAGCGCTCCCTGGCCCACCGCCGGCAGCATCTCCTCGGGCGCGAGCGGCGTCGCCTCCACCTCGATCCCGAGACGCACGAGCCCGGCGGCCGCCAGGATGAGGGCGTCGCAGTCGCCCCGCCGGAAGCGGGCGACCCGGGTGTCGACGTTGCCGCGCAGGGCGACGATCGCCAGGTCGGGGCGCAGGTGCCGGATCTGGCTGGCGCGGCGCGGGGAGCCGGTGCCGACGACGCTCCCGGTCGGCAGCGCCCGGAGCGTGGCGCGCCCGCGCGCGACCAGGCAGTCGGCCGCCGCGGCGCGCTCCGGCACGCAGGCGATCAGTAGCCCCTGCGGCTGCGCGGTCGGCAGGTCCTTGAGGCTGTGGACCGCCAGGTCGACGCCGCGCGCGAGCAGCGCCTCCTCGATCTCCTTCACGAACAGGCCCTGTCCGCCGAGGAGGACCAGCGACTGGTCGGCGAAGCGGTCGCCGGAGGTGCGGATGATCTCGATGCGGCTGGCGCGCCCGAGCGCCTTGAGTCGCGCCTCCACCCAGCGCGCCTGCCAGAGGGCGAGCGGGCTGCCGCGGCTGCCGATGACCAGCGGTCGCGTCGCGGTCACGATCCTCCCCTCCCCGGTCCCGGGTCGGTACCGTCGAGCCCGAAGGCCGCGCGCAGGAGCTCGATCAGCCGCTCCCCGCCCGGCTCCATCGCAGCCCGCTTCAGCGCCTGGGTCGGCGCGTGCAGCATCTTGTTCATCAGCCCCGCGCGCAACTCCTCGAGGGCCCGCTCCTGATCGGGCGTGAGCGGACCGAGCCGGGCACGGTGGCGCTCGAACTCCGCCGCGCCGAGCGCCGCGAGCCGCTCCCGGAGCGCCACGATGAGCGGCGCGACGTCGGGCGCCTCGAGAGCGGCGCTGTAGGTGGCCGCCTCCCGGTCGACGATCGCCTCCGCCGCGGTGGCCTCCTGCTGCCGCCCGCGGAGCCCCGCCTCGGCCACGCTCCGGAGATCGTCGAGATCGTAGACGTAGACGTTGTCCAGCCCGTCGACCGCGGGATCGACGTTGCGCGGCATGGCGATGTCGATGAAGAAGATCGGCCGGCCCCGGCGCTTGTGCGCGACCCGTTGCGCCTCCTCGAGGGTCACGACGTGGTGCGGCGCGCCGGTCGAGACGATGACGATGTCGGCGCGCTCGAGGGTCACGCCCAGCTGGTCCCAGCCGAGCGCCTCGCCCTTCAGATCCTCCGCCAGCGCCGCGCCGCGCTGCCAGGCGCGGTTGATCACCGTGATCGACCCGACCCCGCCGGAGGCGACGTGCAGGGCGGCGAGCCGGGCCATCTTGCCGGCGCCCAGGATGAGCACGGCGCTCCGGCGGAGGTCGCCGAAGATCTCGCGGGCGCGTGCCGCCGCCGCGTGCGCGATCGACACCGGGGTCCGCGCGATGCCGGTCTCGGCGCGCACCCGCTTGGCGACCGAGAAGGCCCGCTGCATGAGCGGGTCGAGAAGCCCCCGGAGGCCCCCGGCGGCCTGGGCGACGGCGTACGCCTCCTTCACCTGGCCGAGGATCTGCGGCTCGCCGCCCCCCATCGAGTCGCGCGACGCCGCGACCCGGAAGAGGTGCCGCACCGCGGCGCGATCGGCATGCAGGTAGCAGTGCCGGTCGAGCTCGTCGAGGGCGACGCCGCTCTGACGGTGCACGAACTCGCGGATCGCCTCGCCGCCGCCGGCTGCCGGGGCGTGCGCCAGGATCTCGGTGCGGTTGCAGGTCGAGAGAATCAGCGCCTCCTCGATCCCGGCGCTCCGGATCAGCCGCCGCACCGCCTCGCCGAGGTCGGCCTCGGGCACCACCAGCCGCTCCCGCAGGGTGAGCGGCGCGCTCCGGTGACTGGCTCCATAGAGAAGGATCGGCATCGGCGTCAGAACCAGACCATGCGCAGGATCAGGAGCGAGAAACCGAACAGCGTCAGGAGCGCCGATCTGCGGCCGCGCCAGCCCCAGCCTTCGCGCGCCACCACCACCACCGCGAGGAGGAGCCAGGCGAGCAACGCCAGCACCTCGCGCGGCTGCGACGGCCAGGCATGCCCGTACCTGGCGGCGTTGACCACGGCGCCGGTCACGATCCCGAAGGTCAAAAGCGGCAGGGCGACGAGCAGCGCCACGCGCCCGAGCCGATCGCAGGCCGAGAGCGACGGCAGGACGCGGATCGATCGCGACGGCTTTTTCGCCTTGAGCGCCGCATCGACCAGGAGGTAGGCGAGGCTGGCGGCGAAGGCCAGGGTCAGCGCGCCGGTCCCGAGGATGATGGTCCCGAGGTGCAGGCGCAGGACGGTGTCCTCGAGCTCCACCCCCACCGGGAAGAGGGTCCCCGGCAGGATGTCGGAAATCAGCAGGACGATGAGCGCCAGCGGCAGGACCACGAGGTGCAGGACCGGCAGGCGGAAGCGCCAGTAGACCCCCAGATATATAAGGATGGAGACCCAGGCGAACATCGCCAGGACTTCGGGAAGGCTCCCGAGAGGGCAACGACCGAGGCCGGCGGCCAGGGCGAACATCCCCGCCGTGTGGGACAGGGCGCCGGCGGCCGCGATCACGATCGTGGCCCGGCCGACCCGGGAGCCTTCGCGGAAGGTCGCGACCAGGGCGGTCAGGAACCCGGCGGCGTACAGGAGCAGCGCCGCCCTCATGAGGATGACCGCCGCGTCCAAGAAGGCCCCCTCCGCGCGCCCCTCGCGCCCCCGTCCGGGCGGGCAGTCTAGCATGCGCCCCGGCTCGGCTTGATCCGGCTCGCGGCGCGATGCTAGGATGCGCCCACCGAACGACCCGGAGACCGGCTTGATCCGCGGGATCATCTTCGACTTCGACGGCACTCTCATCGATTCCTACGAGCCGATCGCGGAGAGCCTCAACCACGTCCGCGCCTCCTTCGATCGTCCGCCCTACCCGATGGATCAGGTGCGCGCCATGGTCGGGCATGGGCTCGAGAAGCTGATCGAAGCGGCGATCGGGGCCGACAAGGTGGCGGAGGGCGTGCGCCTCTTCCGCGAGCGCTACGCGACGATCTGCGAGAGCCGCACCACGGTCCTGCCTCAAGTGAGGGAGACGCTCGACGAGCTCGAGCGGCGCGGCTACCAGATGGGCATCGCGACCAACAAGCCGTCGTACTTCGCGCGCGACATCCTCAAGGCGCTCGAGATCGAGCACCTGTTCGCCGAGGTGCTGGGGCCGAACGACGTCGAGCGCCCGAAGCCCGACCCGGAGATGCTCGAGATCATCATGATGCGGATGGGGCTCAACGCCGAGGAGACGGTGTACGTCGGCGACATGCCGCTCGACGTCGAGGTCGCGCGCAAGGCGGGAGTCGACGTCTACACCCTGCCGACCGGGTCGGCCTCGCGCGAGCAGCTGGTCGCCAGCCGTCCCGATCGGATGCTGCACGGCTTCAAGGATCTGCTGATCTACCTGCCGGCGCTTTGACGCCGGCGGCGCCACCGCCGACCCCCGATCTCAAGCGACGAAGAATTCGTTCTCCTCGCGATGGACTTGGGCCGGTATTGCCGGTACAAGGTCCGGACAGGCAAGTGCGAGGGGGGGGACGGGTGCTTCCGGATTCGATGACCGGTCCGGTGCCGCGACGCGCGGCGCCCGCGAGCCGTGTGCGTCTCCTCGCGCTTCTCACCCTGGCGATCGCCGCGGCGGCGACCGCCCGGCCGGCGCGCGCCGACGAGACCGGCGGCCTGCACGGCATCGTCACCGACATGCACGGCGCGCCGCTCGCCGGCGTGACCGTGGCGGTGTCGCAACCCGGCGCGGGGGTACCGAAGCGCGGCGCGGTGACCGGGCCGGACGGCAACTTCCGGATTGCCGGCCTGCCGGCCTCCGGGGGCTACACGCTTCGTTTCACCCTCGACGGGTATGCCACGGTCGTGGTCTCCGCCGCGGAGGTCCGGTCGCGCGAGATCACCCGCATCGACGCGGTCCTGACCCCGGCGAAATCGCTGCGCGAGACCGTGCAGGTCAAGGCGACGCCGTCGATCGTCGCGCTCGACGACACCACGACCCGCACCCGGTTCTCCTCCGAATTCATCGACAACCTGCCGATCCTGGGACGCAACTACCAGGACGTCCTGACCCTGGCGCCCGGCGTGACCGACGTCGACGGCGACGGCAACCCGAACATCCACGGCGCGCGCGACACCGACGTCGTGACCCTGGTGGACGGCCTGTCCACCACCGACCCGTTGACCGGCAAGATCGGCGCGCAGATGAACCTCGAGTCGATCCAGGAGGTCGAGGTGAAGTCCTCGGGCGCCTCCGCCGAGTACGGCCGGGCGCAGGGCGGCTTCACCTCGCTCCTGACCAAGTCGGGTGGCAACGATTTCGAGGGGATGTTCAAGTTCTTCTGGCGCGGTTCGGCGCTCGACGGCGACGGCGCGGGAATCGACGACCCCTCGTTGCACGGCGGCATCGGCGAGCAGGGCCTGCGGGATCTCTCGTTCGACGACTACCTGCCGTTCCTGTCGCTCTCCGGGCCAATCGCGCGGGACAAGGCCTGGTTCTACGTCGCCCTGGAATACATCCAGCGCGAGGAGCCGGTCAACGCGCTGAACTCCGCCTTCGTCACCGGTCTCAAGGAGTACCGCGCCTTCGCCAAGGCGACCTGGCAGGTGAAGCCGAACCTGCGCCTCGCCCTGAGCGTCAACCGCGATCCCCAGGATTTCCTGAACCAGGGGCTGAACAGCCGGACCCGCGAGGAGACCGGGTACACCCGCAGCGAGGGGGGCACGAACATCGCGCTCCGCTCGGTCGGCATCCTCGGGCCCAACGTCGTCCTCGAAGGGGCGCTCGGCTGGTTCGACAGCCGGCCCGGGACCGAAGCGAACCTCGGGCTGGACAACAACAACAACGGCATCCTGTACGACGATCGGAATCACGACGGCTTCCTGGCGCCGACCGAGCGGGACGCCGGCGAGGACTTCGACGGCGACGGAGCGTTCGACGTCTGGGAGGACACCATCGTCCCGAACGGCTTCGTCGACGGCAGGGAGGTCCCGATCGATCCGGACAACCCGATGGCCGGCACCATCTTCGTCACCGAGGATGTCGACCACAGCGGCGACCTGACCGGGCCGGGCGAGTGCGAGGGCCGCTTCCGCGAGGATCTCGACTGCGACGGCCACCTCGACGTCGTCGAGGACGCCAATCACAACGGCCGCCTCGACCCGGACGAGGACATCGACAAGGACCACCGCCTCGACCTGGTCGCCGAGGATCGGAACGGCGACGGGAAGCTCAACGACACCCCTTTTCCGAAGAACACCTACCCGTACGGGGAGCTGCGCCCAACCGCAGAGGACCGCGACTATTTCATCGACGAGTCGACCGGCATCGTCAGCGGCCCGTTCTACGAAACCTGGGACGACACCCGCCGCCGCGACACCGTGAAGGCCGACCTCGGCGTCTTCGTGCCCGATTTCCACGGCAGCCACGACCTGCGCACCGGCGTCGTCCTGGAGCGTGAAGCCTTCCATCGCGGCCTCGACCGCAACGACATCGTCGCCTTCCAGCCGGAGATTGATGCGGAGTGCCCCGAAGGCGGCACCGGGGTGTGCATCGGCGGCCGGCCGGAATCGTACGTGACCCTCCTGCCGACCGAGCGATCGATCCAGGCGGAGGCGTCGGGGCAGAGCGGCGGCATCTACGCCATCGACATCTACAAGCCGCGGCCGAACCTCAGCTTCGGGCTCGGGGTGCGGTACGACCGCGAGGTGGCGCGCGCGCCCGGGTTCGAGGCCTTCGACCCGCGGCTCGAACGCGACCAGTTCGACCGCCTCACGACGCTCGCCGGCTCCGAGCTCCTCGGCGACGATCTGCTGACCGGCAATCGCGACGGCATTCGGAACATGGGAATCACCGACGATCTGCTGATCAACAACGTGAGCAACCCGCCCGAAGAACGCGCCGCCTACCTCAGCATTCTCTCCGAGCTCAAGCTGCAGGCGCTGCGTCACCTGACCCGCCATCGCAGCACCCTGCCGTTCACCAATGCGACCCTCGGGAGCCTCTACCCCGGCATCTTCACCAACGGCGTCGCGGACCCGGAGGCCCTCTCCGCGCTGGGCCTCACCTTTCAGGGCGAGCAGCCGATCGCCATCACCAACGACAACCTCGCCCCGCGGTTGTCGGTGTCGTGGGACCCGGCGGCCGACGGGCGGACGAAGGTGTACGCCACCTGGGGGCGCTACTACGACAAGCTGTTCCTGAGCACGGTCGTCGGCGAGCAGGGTCCGGACCTGCTGTCGCGCTACTACCAGAGCGACCCGGACGGCCTCGACGTGCAGACCATCGACCGGCTCGCGGTCGCGACGCCCAACCATCACATCGGCCCGCAGATCTCCCAGTCGCCGCCGTCGGTGCGCCAGGTCGATCGCGGCCTCAGGACCCCCTACAACGACGAGTGGACCGTCGGGTTCGAGCGCGAGCTGGCGCCCGAGCTGGCGCTCGCGGTGCGCTACATCCATCGCGACTTCCGCGACCAGCTGCAGGACGTCGACATCAATCATGAAGCCTTGATCAACCCGGGCACCGGGCTCCCGCGCGATCAGCTCGGAGCGCTGACGCGCCTGGTGCTCCGGCCCGCCGGAAACGTCACCTACCTGCGTGCTGCGGACGGCAAGCCGGACCTCTACATCGAGAACTATTTCTTCAACCAGGTCCTCCGGGTCGGAAACGACAACACCGGCCGCTACAGCGCCATCGAGCTCGAGCTCCGCAAGCGCATGTCGCGCCGCTGGGAGATGCAGGGCTCGTACGTCTATTCGCGCGCGCAGGGAGAGGCGGAGGACTTCCAGTCGAAGGCCGGCAACGATCCGTCGACCATCGAGAACGAGTTCGGCTACCTCGATTTCGACCAGCGCCACGTCGTCAAGCTCAGCCTCGGCATGTTCCTGCCGTCCGACTGGCAGGCGGGGCTCACCACCACCTGGTCCTCCGGTCTCCCCTACTCGGTGATCTCGCGCTTCTTCGCGCTCGACAACGCCGGCTACACGCAGTTCCGCACCCGCTACGGCTTCACCGATCGGGTCGGGGACGCGGCCGTCTTCGAGACCCTGCCGCGCAACAGCCGGCGCAATGGCTCGGTCTACGACCTGAACCTGAGCGCCCGCAAGAACTTCGTCATCGGCCGGAACACCGCGGCGCTGTCGTTCGAGGTGTTCAACGTGCTCAACACGGACGATCTGCGGATCTACACCTACGAGAAGGATCAGAACGTGGGTTTCGACGTGGACGGCGCCAGGCAGGTCTCGGACGCCCTGCAGCTCGACGCCGTGCGCCGCTTCGGCCGGCGCTTCCAGATCGGCTTCCAGTTCTCCTTCTGATCCGCGCGCCGGGCGGCGCGCCGGGTCTCAGTCGCTCCAGGCGCCGGTGGCGCGGTCGTAACGGAAGGAGCGGATCCGCCCGGTGCGGCCGTACAGAACCACCGCGTACACCGTGTCGCGCCCGTCGCTGACGTACAGGGTCCCGCTCGAGGCGGTGCCGATCGGCGTGAAGGTGATGATGTCCGAAGCGCCGAAGCGGACCGGGTCGGACCCCGGCAGGAGGGGCGTCCCTCCGGGCGGGAGCGCCGGCAGGGCGATGTCGAGGAGACCGAAGTCGACCCCTTCGTAGCGCCCCGGCAGATCGCGCGCCGGCCCGATCGGCGGATCGATCCCGGAGACGATGTCGGCGGTCAGGATGCCGTCCCCGTCGCCGTCGGCGTACGGGGTGAAGCGGCGACTGTTCCCTGCGGCGACCAGGCGCAGGCCGACCGCCTGGTGCCGGGCGATCGCCTCGCCGCGGAGCTGCGCCATCGTGACGATCAGCTCGCGCGCCGCCGCCTGCGCGCGCGAGCGCGCGAGCGCCGCGCCGAGGGCCGGCGACGTGGCGGTGATCAGCAGACCGAGAAGCGCCAGGGCGAGGAGGAGTTCGGGGAGGGAGAACCCCTCCCCGCCCCGGCGGGAGTTCACTTCCCGACGGTGAGCCGGTCGCGGATCTTCTCGAAGGTCTTCTCGCCGATGCCGCGCACGTTCAGGAGATCCTCCACCTTCTTGAACGGGCCGTTCTTCTCGCGGTGCTCGACGATGCGCTGGGCGTACGACGGCCCGATCCCGGGCAGCGCCGTCAGTTCCTCGGCCGAGGCGGTGTTGATGTTGATCTTCACCTCCGTCACCGTCGCGCCGGCGGCCGGCGCGGCGAGCAAGAGCGGCGGCGCGGCCGCCCCCAGCGCCAGGGTCAGGACGAACAGGGTCACGATCCGGCGAAGCATCTGGTTCATGGTCCCTCCTCAGGGAAAGCGGAATCTTGGGGGAGGGGGGATCACCGGATCCCCCGTCCCGCGTCACGGAATGGGGGCGGGCCGTTCGGATGGAGAGCCGATCGGTTGAAATGGTCCGCCCCCGCTCCCCCAAGCTCTTCATGTCTCTCCGCATGGCGCGTCGCATCGCGCCGCGACGGAGGTCAGAGCAGCGGGCGTGCCACGCCGCGACGAAACCGACGGCGGGGCCGGGCGCTCCCGGGAAAGCCGCTCCGGACAAGGGGTGCGGCGGATGGCGCGGGCGCGGCACGATCGCGCCGGGCGGGCCGCGCGGTGCCGATCGCGACCGCGGGCGGACAGGGCGCGGCCCGCCGCGTCCGCGGGGGGAACGGTGAGCAGCCGGTCCGGGGCCTCGGGCTGGAAGGCTAGAGCGTGACGCGCTCCGCCCAGAGGACGCCTTCGAGCGCGGCGAGGCGCTTGAGGAGGGCGTCGGGGAGCGGCGAGTCGAGATTGAGCACGGCGATGGCGTGCCCGCCGGAGCGATCGCGCCCGAGCGACATGTAGGCGATGTTCACCTGCGCCTCGCCGAGGAGCGTGCCGATCCGGCCGACCATCCCGGGGCGGTCGTCGTTGCTGACGATCAGCATGGCGCCGGCCGGCATCGCGTCCAGGCCGAACTCGTCGATGCGCACCAGGCGCGGGTCGCGCTTGCCGAACAGCGTGCCGGCGACGGCGCGCGACCCGGAGGGGCCCTTGAGGGTCGCGGCGACCAGCGCCGTGTAGTCGCGGGTCTCGTCGGCGCGGGTCTCCTGCACCCGGAGGCCCGCCTCGCGCGCCAGGAGCATCGCGTTCACCGGGTTCACCGGGTCGGAGAGGCGGCGCTCGAGCAGCCCCTTCAGGAACGACGCGGTGAGCGGCCGGTTGGAGAACTGGTTCACCGCCCCGGCGTACTCGATCACCACCTCGGTGAACGGTCCCCGACCGAGCGACGACAAGAGCCGCCCGAGCCGCTCGCAGAGATCCCTCCAGGGCGCCATCGCCGCGGCGAGACGCGGGTCGGTCCCCTCGGCGTTGACCGCGCCGGTGAGGGTGCCGTCCTTCAGGTAGGCCGCGATCGATTCGGCGATCCGCACCGCGACCTTCTCCTGCGCTTCGGCGGTCGAGGCCCCGAGGTGCGGCGTCAGGATCACCTGGTCGAGGCCGAGAAGCGGGCTCCCCCTGGGCGGCTCCTCCTCGAAGACGTCGAGCGCGGCGCCGGCGACCTGGCCCGACGCGATCGCTTCGACCAGCGCCGCCTCGTCGAGGACGCCGCCGCGCGCCACGTTGACGATCCGGACTCCCTTGCGGCAGCGCGCCAGCGCCTCCCGGCCGATCAGGTGGCGGGTCTCGTCGGTCAGCGGCAGGTGGAGGGTCAGGATGTCGGCCCGCTCGATCACCTGGTCGATCGACAGCGACACGACGCCGAGGCGCGCCGCGGCGTCCGGGGTCAGGAGAGGGTCGTACCCGACCACCTCCATGCCGAAGGCGGCGGCGCGCGCCGCCACCTCGCGCCCCACCTTGCCGACGCCGAGGATGCCGAGCGTCTTGCCGTACAGCTCGACCCCCATGAACGCGGAGCCGCGCTCCCACTTGCCGGCGCGCATGGAACGATCGGCCGCCGGAATGCGCCGCACCAGCGACAGGATCATCGACAGGGTGTGCTCGGCGGTCGAGATGGTGTTCTCCCCCGGCGCGTTCATCACCACGATGCCGCGCCGGGTCGCCGCGGCGACGTCGATGTTGTCGACTCCCGCCCCGGCCCTGCCGATCACCCGAAGCCCGGTGGCGGCCGCCATGATCTCCTCGGTGACCCGCGTGTCGGAGCGCACCACGATGCCGGCGACGCCCGCGACCGCCGCCTTCAGGTCGGCGGGACTGAGACCGGGGCGGTGTTCGGTCTCGAAGCCCGCCCGGCGCAGCACCTCGGCGCAGGTGGGCGACACCTTGTCGGCGATCAGGACCTTCATCGGCGCATCTCCGCGAGAGTGTCGTCCATGGCGCCGATCAGCCGGTCCAGGACCTCGGGGGTGTGGTCCCCCATGTGCCCGATGCGGAAGGTCGTCCCCTTGATCGCGCCGTAGCCGCTGCCGGGGGCGAAGCCGCGCCGCTTCACGCCCTTCAGGAACGCCGGGAGGTCGAGCCCCGCGTCGACCTTGACGCAGGTGATGGTGTCGGAGCGGCAGCCCTCCGCGGCGTACAGACCGAAACGCTTCCCGGCCCAGGCCCGCGCCGCCTCGCCCATCGCGCGGTGCCGCGCGAAGCGGCGATCGAGCCCTTCGGCCTCGATCCGTTCGAGCTGCAGCGCCAGCGCCCGGATGTGGCCGACCGAGGGTGTCGCCATCGGCATGTTCTTGTCGAAGAAGCCCTTCAGCCGCACGAAGTCGAAGTAGTACCCCTTCCCGGTCCGCCCGCGCGAGCGTTCCATGGCGCGCGGCGACACCGAGCAGAGGGCGAGACCGGGCGGGAGCGCCAGGCACTTCTGCACCGAGGCCAGCGCGACGTCGATCCGATCGCGGGTCACGTCGACCGGCAGGCCGGCGAGCGACGAGACGACGTCGACGAGAAAGACGACCCCCGGGTGCCGCGCGACGACGTCTCCGATCGCCGCCATCGGGTTGGCGACGCCGGTCGAGGTCTCGTTGTGCACCACGGCGACCGCGTCGTACTTCCCTTCGGAGAGACGCGCGTCGACGGCGGCGGGATCGACCGCGCGCCCCCACGGCGCGTCGAGTCGATCCGCTTCGACCCCGCAGGCGAGCGCCACTTCATGGAATCGTTCTGAAAAGGCGCCGTTGGTCAGCACCAGGAGGCGCCGCGCGACGGTGTTCCGGATCGCCGCCTCCCACAGGCCGGTGGCGGAGGAGCCCGACAGGAAGATCTCGTGGTCGTCGGGTGCGCCGAACAGGCGCCGCGCGCGCGGCCGGATCCCGGCGATGACGGCCTGCATCTCCTCGCCGCGATGGCCGATGATCGGCCGCGCCAGCTCGGCGAGGATCGGCGCCGCCACTTCGGTCGGCCCGGGGGTGAACAGGATCGTGTGGTCGGGGGGCATGGGCTCCCGGTCTCAGTGGAAGAAGTTCTTGGTGATGTCGAAGTAGATGACCGTCGCCATGAAGCCGAGGAGGAGAATCAGCCCCGCCTGCATGACGCGCTCCTTGAGGACGTTCGAGAGATCCCGCCGGATCGCCCCCTCGACGGCGATGGTGAACAGGTGCCCGCCGTCGAGCGGCGGGATCGGGAAGAGATTGATGATGCCGAGCTGCAGGCTCACGAACGCGATCAGCTGCAGGAACGGGATCAACCCCTCCTCGGCCGCCTCGCCCGAGAACTTGTAGAGATCGACCGGGCCGGAGAAGGCGCGGAACGACAGCTCGCGGCGGATCAGCTTGCGGAAGGTCTCGAACACGAGGCCGATCGATTCGACGTTCTGGTTCATGCTCTGGCGCGCCGCCTCGAGAAAGGGGTAGGCGCGGGTGATGGTCGGCGGCGTCGGGCGGAAGCCGATCCGACCCTTGCCGGCGTCGTCG
>DATKFL010000308.1:0-3485 GCA_035511355.1 Dongiaceae bacterium | reverse complement strand
GGCGCCGGAAGCGATGGATCCTCTGGTGGACCGGGATGCTCCTCGCCGTCGTTCTCGAGGCCTGCTGGATCGCGGACACCATCTACCTGCACGTCGGTTCGACGGGAGCCTGAACCCATGAGGCCTGTCGTCGCCCTTCGGCTGGTCGTTGCGCTCGCGTTCGTCTTCGCCGCCGGCTGCGCCGCCCATCGACAGGGCGCCGCCCATGTCGAACCGGCGCAGGCCGCCGCCTCGTCCCAGGTGCAGGCGCCCGCGGCCGGCGCCTCCGCCGCTGCGGCCCCGGCGGCGCTGGTCAACCCGAACCAGGCGGTCAACGATCGTGAAGTCGCGGCGATCATGAAGGACATCGCCGGGCACGAGAAGGAGCCGGCGGAGCAGGTGTTCAGGAACATCGAGCTGCCGCAGTTCAAGAGCATGCCGGCCGAGCGGCTGCTGCGGGTCATGAACTTCGGCTACAGCAGGGCCCTCGGGGTCGCCTGCGCGCACTGTCACGTCGAGGAGGACTACGCCTCCGACGACAAGCGTCCGAAGCGCGCGGCGCGCGAGATGGTGGAGATGAACAAGGTGATCAACGAGCGGCTCCGGACGATCACGGCCCTCGAGCGGGCGCCGCAGGATCGCTTCGTCAACTGCACCACCTGCCACCGCGGCGCGGTCGACCCGACGGCGGCCGACCGGTGAAGCTCGAGGCGATCCCGTTCGGCACCGTCGACTGGTCGAAGGTCGAGCGCACCGAGCACCCGGGCGAGACCGGCGCCGCGCTCTGGAGAACCCGCGACCTCGGCGGCATCCGGCTCAGGATGGTGGAGTACACGCCCGGCTATCGCGCGGATCACTGGTGCGAGAAGGGGCATCTCCTGCTGTGCGTCGCGGGAGAACTGCGCACCGAGCTCCGGGACGGACGATCGTTCACCCTCCGGCCCGGCATGTCGTACCACGTGGCGGACGGGACGGCGCCGCACCGATCGTCGACCGCGACCGGCGCGACCCTGTTCATCGTCGACTGACGGCGCCGGCAGCGCGGTGCGAGCGGCCTTCGGGTTCAAGGCGCACATGGTGGTGCGCAGCTTGGCGTTCGGTTGTCCTAACTATATCCAGAGTAAAGACTTAGTCGCTCCAGTGAGTTGCTCGGCGGGGATCGGTCTGAATCCCGGCCCCCGCCCTCGGAGGTGCGCCGCCGGGAGCACCAAGCTTCGCACCACCATGGAATCCCGCAGCCCCACGCCGCATCGAATCGGCATGAACCCACACACGATGCGAGCCGTCAGGATGGACCGGTTCGGCGGTCCCGAAGTCCTCAACGTCATCGAGACTCCCACCCCCGAGCCCGGCCCGGGGCAGGCGCGGGTGCGGGTGCGCGCGGCGGGGGTCAATTTCGCCGACACCCTCATGCGGCAGAACCGCTACGCGATGACGCCGCCGCTCCCCTCGGTGCTCGGGCACGAGGTCACGGGCGTGGTCGAGGCGCTCGGACCGGGGGTCGAGGATGCCTTCGGCGACGGGATCGCGGTCGGAACGCGGGTCGCCGTGCCGATGTTCGCCGCCGGCGACTGGTTCGGCGGCTATGCCGATTGCGTGCTGGCCGACGCACGCTTCCTGGTGCCGATCCCCGACGCGCTCGGGTTCGAGACCGCGACCGCGCTCCTCGTGCAGGGGCTGACGGCGCTCCACCTGACGCGCCAGGCGCCGCCGCGCGGCAAGGTCGCCCTGGTCAACGCGGCCGCTGGCGGCGTCGGATCGCTCCTCGTGCAACTCGCCAGGCGGGCGGGGGCGACGCAGGTGATTGCGGCGGCCGGGGGTGCGAGCAAGATCGATTTCGCTCGCCGGCTCGGCGCCGATGCCGGTGTCGATTACACCCGGGCCGGGTGGGTCGACGAGGTGCGCGCCGCGAGCGGCGGTGCCGGCCCCGACATCATCTACGAGTCGGCGGGGGGCGATGTGACCATGGCCAGCCTCGAAGCGCTGGCGCCGCTCGGCCGGATGGTGATCTACGGAGCGCTCAACATCCAGCGATTCGCGCTCGGCGTGCCGCACCTGCTCGGATTGATCTTCAGGAACCAGTCGGTGAGCGGATTCGCGCTGGCGCCCCTGCTCACCCCCGAGGGGCTCCGTGCCGACCTGACCGTACTGTTCGACCTGGCGGCGCGCGGCGAACTCACGGTGACCCTGGGCGGCGTCTGGCCGCTCGCCGAGGCGGCCGAGGCGCACCGCGCCCTCGAAAGCCGGCGCACCACCGGCAAGGTGGTGCTGGTGGCGTAGACTGGGGCCGGTCCGTGGAGGCCCCGACGTGCTCGAGCTCCGACCTGCCTGCGAACATTGCGACAAGCCGTTGCCGCCCGCCTCGACCGAAGCGCGCATCTGCTCGTTCGAGTGCACCTTTTGCGCGACTTGCGTCGAGAGCGTGCTCGGCGACGTCTGTCCGAACTGCGGCGGCAATTTCGCCCCGCGTCCCATCCGCCCGGCGACGGACTGGAACGGCGAGAACTTCCTCGGCAAGTACCCTGCCGGGACCCGCGTCCGGCACCGGCCGGTCGACGCGACCGCGCACGCGGCGCTGGTCGCCACCCTCCGGGCGATCCCGCCCGAGCGGCGGTGAGCGCGGACCGGAGCCCGAAGACCGGCGCCACGGCACGACTCCGCGTGCGGACCGCGGGCGACGGTGACATCGAGGCGGTGTGCGCCTGCCTCGCCGCGGCGTTCGAGCCGTACCGGGCGACCTACACGCGCGGGGCCTTCCTCGACACCGTGCCCGACCGCGACGGCATCGCACGACGCCTGCGCGAGATGACCGTCCTGGTGGCCGAAGCGACGACCGCGGACGCCGCGACGCGCTTCGCCGGCACGATCGCCTACCAGGTGAGCGAGAGCGGCGTCGGCCACCTGCGCGGGATGGCAGTGCCACCGGACTTCCAGGGGCGCGGCGTGGCGGAGCGGCTCCTCGAAGAGGCGGAAGCCGGACTGTTGGCGCAGGGCTGCACGCGGGTCACGCTCGACACGACGCGACCGCTCGAGCGCGCGATCCGCTTCTACGAGCGGCTGGGCTATCGGCCGACCGGGATGGTGACCGACTTCCACGGCATGCCGCTGTACGAATACGCGAAGGCGATCGGAGGGTAGCGGTCGTGGGCCGATCGATCGGGGTTCGCCTGGTGGCGCTGGGGCTCCTGGGCCTCTCGGTCTGGACGCTGGTCGAGGCCTGGCGGCACGCGCACGGACGCCGCGGCGAGAGCGTGATCACCGCCTCGATCGTGCTGGCGGTGCTCGGACTCGCGGCGGCCGAGGCGCTCTGGTCGCTGCGCGGGCATGCGTTCCTGCTGTATGCGGTCTGGGCGATCGGCGCGATCCTTGCGGTCACGATGCTGCGACTGAATTCGCCTGCGGGCGCCCACGCCGTGCGACTCGTGCCGACCGTGGTCTACACCGGTCTCGTCCTCGGCGGCGTGGCGATCTATCTGAGACGCGCGGTCTGAGCCGTCCCGGGTCGC
>DATKFL010000307.1:0-2057 GCA_035511355.1 Dongiaceae bacterium | reverse complement strand
GCGCACCCTCTTCCGATCGCAGCTCCGGCACATGCTGATGGTGACCGCGCCGATCGGCGCCGGGGCGCTCGCCTTCGCCAGGCCGCTGGTGCGCGTCCTGTTCGAGCGCGGCGCCTTCGCCCCCGAGGCGACGGCCGGGGTCGCGAGCCTCCTGCGGGCGTACGCCCCGGGAATCGTCTGTCTCGGATTCCTCTCGCTGTTCTCGCTCTTCCTGACCGCGCAGAGGCGGTTCGGTCTGATCGCCTCGATCGCGGCCCTCATGATCGGCCTCAACGCGCTGCTCGACTGGGAGCTGATCCGGATCTTCGGTGTCGAAGGGATCGCCCTCGGCACGAGCCTGACCGTGCTCACGCACGGCCTCGTCCTCGGTTCGATCGTGCGCCGGATGCTCGGCGGGATCGCCGCGGCCGGCGATGGCCGCTACCTCCTCAAGGTCCTGGGTGCTGCGGCGCTGATGGGCATCACGGTCGCCGGCGCCAGCGCCGCGTGGGAAGGGGCGTTCGGCACGGACGTCGCCGCCCTGCGGCTCGTCCAGGCCTGCGGCGGGATGGCCCTGGGCATCGCGACCTACATCGGCCTTCTTCTGGCCCTCAGGGTCGGAGAGGCCCGCGACCTGACCCGGCGCCTGCTGGGCCCTTTCCTGCCGGGCCGGCTCAGGCGCGAAGCCTGACCTTGTAGCGGTCGGACCAGAGGGCGAGATTCAGGAGCTTCCAGAGCAGGAAGCCGCTGTCCCTGATTCCGTCGCGATGCTCGGTCAGGACACGCCCGAGCGCGGCGGGGTCGAACGCCTCGCGGGCCGGCGCCGACGGTCCGAGGAGCCGGTCGGACAGGTAGTCGTAGAGCGGCCCCTTGAGCCATTTCGCGAACGGCACACCGAACCCCTGCTTCGGACCGTCGAGGATGTCGTCCGGGAGAACCCCGCGGAGCGCCTCCCGCAGGATCCACTTCTTGCGGCCGTGCCTCACCTTGAGCCCCGACGGGAGACCCAGCGCGAATGCCGCCAGCTCGTGATCGAGGAACGGCACCCGCACCTCGAGCCCGTGCGCCATCGTCGATTTGTCGACCTTCTCCAGGAAGATGTCCGGCAGGAGGTACGCCGCGTCGGCGTACAGCATCCGCTGCACCGGGTCGAGATGTCCGAACCGCCTCTGCAGATCGCGGTAGGGACGGAACGGGTCGTGCGGCGCCACCGCCGCCCTGAGGTCGGGCGCCAGGAGATCGGTCGGCGGGAACTCGAGCCACTCGTCGGTCATCAGGAGCGCCATCCGCATGGCCGGATCGGCCTGTCCCATCGCCTGCAGGAAGCGGCGGCGCTGGTACCAGACCGGCGTACGCGGGAAGAGCGTCCGCACCGGATGCGCGACCGCGGCGGCGGCGCGCCAGAAGCGCGCCCAGGCCAGCACCGCGTACTTGCGATAGCCCCCGAACATCTCGTCGCCGCCGTCCCCCTGGAGCACCACCTTGATCGAACCCTTGATCTCGCGGGCGAGGAGGTAGAGCGGGATGTCGGCGGCGTCGCCAAACGGCTCGTCGTGACAGTCCACCAGGCTCTCGATCACCGCGGGGAGATCGTGGCTGACGATTTTCATCTCGTGGTGCTCGGTGCCGAACATCGCGGCGATCCGCCGCGCCTTCGGGATCTCGCTCGGCCCGTAGAGGAAATCGAACTCGACCGAGAAGGTCTTCAGCCGCCCCGCCGTGTTGCGGCTGGCGTAGGCGGTGATCGTGGACGAGTCGATCCCGCCGCTCAGGAAGACGCCGACCGGGACGTCGGCGATCAGGTGCCGGCGCACCGCCGCCTCGAGGTGGGTCCGGAGCCGCGCGACGAGATCCGGCGTCGCCCCTTCCGCCGGCGGCGCGTCGAACGCGGAGACGTACGGGCCCGTCGTCAGACCGGTCGCGCCGAAGCGCGCGAACTGGCCGGGCGGCAGCTTGCGGACCCCGGCGAACATGGTGCGGTCGCCGAGCGCCGCGCCGTAGTACAGGTACTCATGGAGCGCCGCCGGGTCGAGCTGCCGGTCGAGAAGACCCGAGGCCAGGATCGCCTTGATCTCCGA
>DATKFL010000306.1:0-7179 GCA_035511355.1 Dongiaceae bacterium | reverse complement strand
TGGCGCTGGCGCCCGCCTTGTCGGTCACCTTCAAGGTGACGGTCGTGGCGCCGGTCGGCAGGGTGGCGCTCGCGGTCGCCCCGGTCGCGACCACCGCGCCGTTCACCAGCCACTCGAAGGTCGCGATGTCGTCGTTGGTGCCGGCGGTCGAATCGGGATCGGTCGAATGACTGCCGTCGAGCGCGACCGGCGTGCCGTTCGGAGAGCTGCACTCGACCGTCTGGTCGGGGCCGGCGTTGGCCACCGGCGGCGCGTTCGGCAGGATGACCTTGATGGTGATCGGAACCGCGACGGTGAACTCGCCGCTCGACGCCGTGACCGTGACCGGTGAGGTGGTGTCCTGGTTCACCGTCAGCGTGTCGGGGGCGTTCCCCTGGGCGTCGGTCGTGACCGCGGCGCCGTTCGACGCCAGCGTGCCGCCCGTGGTGGTGAAGGCGATCGGAGCGCCGGCCACCGGCGCGCCGGCGGAGTCGTGCAGCGTGGCGACCAGCGCGGAGGTGCCGGTGAACTTGCCGGTGCCGTCGACCGGGGTCGACGGGTTGGTGGTGTCGATGACGATCTCGACCGGGTTCACCGCCAGGGAGAGCGGTCCGTCGGCCTGCAACGCCGACAGCCGCAGGGCCGAGAGCGGCTGGTTGGCCTCTTCGTCGTGCGATCCGTGGCTGCAGGCACCGGCCAGCAGCAGGGTGCAAGCGATCAGGACGGGCGCTAGTTCGCGCAGACGGCGCATGGGTCACCTCCGGTCGAGAGCGGGGTTGAGTGCCCCGATTCTACGCCCGCAGGCCGGGCAAATTGCAAGTGACGATTGCGCGGCGCCCTCCCGCCCGCAGCCGCAGGGTCAGCGGGTGCCGCGGCCGGTCCGTCGGTTCCGCTTCGGTGGGGCGGCGGGCTCGGCCGGGGCCCCGCCTGGCGTGGTCACCGGCGCGGGCGCCAGCCCCGGGGTCGCCCCGGCGACCGACGCGCCCAGCGTGTCCTTGGTCTTCTTCGCGGTGATCGGAACGAGGACCGTCGCGCTCCGCGCGGCGCCGGGATTCCCCGAGGCGTCGGTGGCGCGGCAGGTGACGGTGTAGGTCCGGCCGACCCCGTGCGCGTTGCGCTCGGCGCGCAGCGCCAGGGTGAACGAGCCGACCCCGTTGCTGGTCGCGACCGGGCGGAATCCGCTGGAGGTCCCCGCGATCGCCGCCCCGTCGAAGATCATGTCGGGCTGGGTATGGCCGTCGCCGCTCGGGGCCTCGGGGAGCTCGCTGCTGGTCACTGCGCACTCGATCCGCACGTCCGGCTGGCACGCTTCGAGGGTCGCCAGGTGGCCGACCGTGATCGTCTGCAGCGTGTGGTCGGGCACCCGCAGGATCGGCGGGCTCAGGGCGAAGGCCGGATCGATCGCCGGACCGGTCGTGTCGACGACGGTGAGGGTCGACGAGCAGCTGTCGGTGTGCAGCGCATCGTCCGTCCCGGTGAACGTGACCGGCGTGCCGCCGAGCGGGAAGAAGGCGGGCGCGCCGTTCGTGATCGCGACGCTGACGTCGCAGAGGTCCTGGGCGCGCGCTCCGTTCAGGAACGCCTGCGCGCCGGGATCGCTCGCCGGCGTGCCGCCGGGGGCGACGCACTCGACCGTGGCCGATGCCGGGCAGGTAACCGAGGGCGGGAGCGTGTCCTCGGACCGGAGGAGCGCCGTGTCGGTGTTCGAGGCGCTGCCGTTGTCGACGGTCAGCGCGACGGTCGCGGTTCCGGGCAGGAAGTGCGCCCGGGTGATCGGCGCGATGGTCGATTCGAACGACGCGTCGGTGCTCGCCCAGAGGAAAGAAAGCGATGCGTTGTTCACGTCGCTCGAGCCGGTGCCGTCCACCACTGCCGCGGTGCGCGCTCCCTCGCACTCGATGGTCTGATCCGGCCCGGCGTCGGCGAACGGTCCGCCGATCCACTCCGAGCAGGAAGTCTCGTCGTCGAAGCTGAAATCGTGGAAGTCGTTGAGCGTGTTGTCGAACTCGCCGGTCCCGACGAGATCGCGGTGGTCGCCGTTGCAGTCATGGTTCTGCCACAGGCGGTAGGTGACCCCCTCCGGCAGGCAGAAAACGGCCGACGAGGTCGCGTCGCCGAAATCTTCGACGGCATCGTAATTCTGGTAGTGGCGCAGGTTCCGATCGGGATAGTCGATCATGATGCTGCGGCCACCGAAGTGATTGTCGGCGAACAACTCGACCCAGGCGTCGCGCACGTTGTCGCATCCGGAGTGCGGCACGGGCCGGAACTCGCGCATCTTCACCGAACCGTCCGGGCCGTCGTTGTCGTGCTCGGTGCTGTAGACGATCAGGCGTCCTTCGGGGTCGAGGTAGACACCCGCCGCGGCGTCGAGATTGCACTGCTGCGGGCCGAAGTCTTCGCAGAAGAGGTGCCGGGCCCCCACCTTGGTCAGCACCACCTCGTCGCCGGTTCCATTGTCGACCCGGAAGGTGTCGGCGAAATCCTGCTGGCTGAGCGTGTTCTGGTGCGTCCCGACGATGAACAGCGTGCCGTCGCACTGGGTGACCAGGTTGAGGCTCTGGTAGTCGCCGAAGTCGTCATCGCCCGAAAGGTCGCTCCGCAGATCGTCCTTGTCCCAGGTGTAGAAGAAGTCGAATCCCGTTTCGAGGTCGGTGCCCCGGGAGACGTAGAAGTCGATCTGGGACGAGTCTCCCCGGCCGATGCCGACCAGGATGCGGTTGTCGGACAGGCGCCCCAGAAGGAGCGCCCCCGCGGCGTCCGCGAGGTCGGAGTGATCGATCTCGAAGTCGATCTTGCGTGGGTTGCGCGGGTCGGACATGTCGTAGAACAGCGCCTTCGACTGGCCGGGGGTGATGACGTGACCGTCCTGCGGCGACTTCACGTCGGGGAGCTCGACCCCGAGCGCCAGGATGTTCCCCATCGCCTGCATCCCGCCGGCGTGGTGGAACTCCGCGAGGCGCGGCACCTGCAGGATGATGCGGTCCTCGGGGGGAGGTGGCGTCACGCCGGTCGTGAGGAACGGCTCGAGGCGGTTCGACCGGAAGCGCTTCCCGTCACCGTCGCGCGAGCCCATCTCGACCACCACGAAGAGGACGTCCTGGTCCTCGACGCTCCGCGACACCGCCATGAAGCGCGCCCCGTGCGTGTCGAACCGCTGGATCCCCTGCCAGTGATGGAAGGTGTCGACGTCGGCGGCGCCGTTCATCCGGAATCCGAGCGTGTCGCCGTGCGACCGCAGCCGGTGGGTCGCGTCGACCACGTCCTCGACGCAGCGGTTGCAGTCGGGAGCGCCCCAGGGACAGTCGGTCTTCCCGAGCAGCGGAGGGGCCGGGGCATCGGCGGCGGCGCGGTCGGCGGCGAGCCCGGCGGCCAGGAGGGTCAGCGCGAACAGGACGGCGCGGTTCAGGGCGGTGCGGCGGTTCGTCGGCTGAGGCATGGCGGTCCCCCGGGTGATGGTGGTCGGGCTGAGCGATCACCTGTCGTGTCGGCAAAGGCGGAAACGTGTCGGGTTACAATGCGCGGCCGGAGTCCGGGGGAACCGCATGCCGCGCAGCGCCGCCACGCCCGACCGCCACCTGGTCGTCTACCTGCCCCACATGCTGCCGATCTGGCGGCTGCCGCAGGGGTACCTCGACGCCATCCGCCGCACCGCCGGGAGGCGCTTCATCGTCGACCTGCCGTCGAACGAGGCGGGCCTCGTGAAGCACCTCCCGGAGACCGAGATCCTGTTCGCCTGGGGCCTGGCGGAGCGGCTGGTCTCGCAGGCGCCGAAGCTGCGCTGGCTGCACACCCCGCTGACCGGGGTCGACCGGCTCCTGAACCCGGAGATTCGCGCCACCGACGTGCGGGTCACCTGCTCGCGAGGCGTGAACTCGGTGGCGGTGGCCGAGCACACCTTCGCGCTCGTCCTGTCGTTGACCCGCGGCATCGCCGAAGCGACGCGCGCCCAGCGCGACCACCGCTGGCGCCAGAGCGAGATGTTCGGCCGCCAGCCGCCGCTCTCCGAGTTGAAGGGGAAGACCCTCGGGATCTTCGGCATCGGCGAGATCGGGCGCGAGCTGGCGGTGCGGGCGCGGGCTTTCGGGATGAGCGTCTGGGCGGTGGCGCGCACGACGCGCACCCCGCCGCCGGGGGTCGACAAGGTCCTGCCCCTGAAAAGCGCCGAACAGGTGGTCCGCAGGGCCGACGTTCTCGTGCTGGCGCTGCCGCTGACCGACGCCACCACCGGGCTGGTCGGAGAGCGTCTGCTGCGCAAGATGAAGTCGAGCGCGATCCTCGTGAACATCGGCCGTGGCGGCCTGGTGCAGGAGCCGGCCCTGGTGCGCGCCCTGCGGGAGGGATGGATCGCGGGCGCGGCGCTCGATGTCTTCTCGTCCGAGCCGCTGCCGGTCGCGAGCCCCCTCTGGGAGCTGCCGAACGTCGTCATGACGCCGCACGTCGCCGGCACGCAGCCGGACTACATGCAGCGATCGGCCGACATCTTCCTCGCCAACCTGAAGCGGTATCTCGCCGACAAGCCGCTCATCAACGAAGTCGACCTTCAGGCCGGGTACTAGGGGGGAACGCCCGGGCGGTCGCCGGGCCGCCGCGCCGCGTCGAGGTGCGCCTGTGCCAGGGCGTGCGCGGCCTCCAGGTCGTCGAGCGCGTCGAGCGGGAGCGGCCGCCCGCGATGCGGGATGACGAAGACCGCCGCGAGGCGCGCCTCCCCGATCGCCGCGCCGCGCCGCTGCACCCGCAATCCGGCAACCTCGCCCCACGCGAGTCGGCGCGGCGCGCGGCCGAGCGCCTGCCACCACCGGTTCTCGATCGCGGCGCCGCGCCCGTCGAGGACCACCCGATCGCCCCACGCCATCGCCGCGCCGAGCGCGGCCAGGAGCGCGCCGGCGATCACGACGAGAAACCCCGCGCCGAGCTCGCCCGCGAGGAGGCGCCACCCCGCGGCGACGCCGAACAGCGCGAGCGCGACGAGGGAGGTGAGACGGGACGACAGATTGCGCCGGAAGGTCCGGGCGGGGGGCGGCGGGGCGCCGCCGCTCATCCCGGCGGCCAGGTGAAGCGCCGGCCGCCGAGGAGATGCAGGTGCAGGTGGAAGACCGACTGGCCGGCCCCTTCCATGCAGTTGGCCACCAGACGGAAGCCGGATGCGGCCAGCCCCTTGTCGCGCGCCAGCCGCGCCGCCACCTGCACCATGTGCCCCAGAAGCGGCTCGTCGTCCGCGCCGACGTCGTTGAGGGTCGCGATGTGCCGCTTCGGGATGACCAGGGTGTGGGTCGGCGCCTGCGGCCCGATGTCCTCGAACGCCAGCACCTGATCGTCCTCGTAGGCGATCCGGGCCGGGATCTCCTTGCGGGCGATCCTGCAGAACAGGCAGTCGCTCATGCCATCCTCCGTGGTCAGCGCACGCGCTCGACGCGCGCCCCCAGTGCCTGGAACTTGGTCTCGACCCGTTCGTAGCCGCGATCGATGTGATAGGCGCGGTCGATCACGGTCTCGCCCGAGGCCCGGAGCCCCGCGACGATGAGACTGGCCGAGGCGCGCAGGTCGCTCGCCATCACCGGCGCCCCCGACAGGTCGGTGGGACCGGTCACCGTCGCGGTCTCGCCCTGCACCGCGATGCGCGCCCCCATGCGCAGCAGTTCGGCGACGTGCATGAAGCGGTTCTCGAAGACGGTCTCGGTGATCTGCGAGGTCCCCGCGGCGGCGGTCATCAGCGCCATGTACTGCGCCTGCAGATCGGTCGGGAAGTCGGGGTAGGGCTGGGTCTCGAGATCGGCGGCGCGCAGCCGGCCGTCCGGGCGCACCGTCAGGCCGCGCCCCGGCCCCGCCTCGGGCTCGACCGCGACGCCGCAGGCGCCGAGCGCGTCGATCACCGCCCCGAGGTGGTCCGGCGTGGCTTCATCCAGCGTGATCGACGACCCGGTCGCGGCGGCGGCGATCAGGAAGGTCCCGGCTTCGATCCGATCGGGGATGACGGTGTGCTCCGCGGCGGTCAGGCGGGTCACCCCGTCGATGGTGATCGTGTCGGTGCCGGCCCCCTCGATGCGCGCGCCGCAGGCGTTGAGGAAGCGCGCCAGGTCGGGGATCTCCGGTTCGAGGGCGCAGTTCTCGAGGACCGTCCGCCCCTCGGCGAGCGCCGCCGCCATCAGGATGTTCTCGGTGCCGGTGACCGTCTTCTGGTGGAAACGGATGGCGGCGCCGCGCAGCCGCCGGCAGGAGGCGACCACGTAGCCGTGCTCGACGCCGATGGTGGCGCCCATCCGCCGCAGCGCGTCGATGTGCAGATCGACCGGCCGCGCGCCGATGGCGCAGCCGCCCGGGAGCGACACCTTGGCGCGTCCGAGCCGCGCCAGGAGCGGACCCAGGACCAGGATCGAGGCGCGCATCGTCTTGACCAGGCCGTAGGGCGCCTCCGGCTCGGCCGGCTCGCTCTTCTCGGCGCGCACCACGCCGTGCTCGAGGGTCGCGCCGCGCACGCCGAGGTGTTCGAGCCCCCTGAGCATCGTGGTCACGTCGCGCACCGCCGGGACGTTCCGCAGCGTCGGCGCCCCGTCGAGCATCAGGAACGCGGCGATCTCGGGGAGGACGGCGTTCTTGGCGCCGCTGATGCGGACCCGCCCTGCCAGGGTGGCCGGTCCCACGACACGAAGTTTGTCCATCGGGCGCCGATTATAGCCGCGGGATCAGCGCGGCGGCGCCGCGCCGGCCTGATCGAGGCTCCGGCGGAGCTCCGTGACCAGCCCGAGGAGCTTCGGGTCCTTCACCTGGGGCTGCAGTCGATCGAGGATCGCCCTGACCGCGGCGTAGTCCTTCTGTTTCATCTTCGCGACGGCGTCGTTGTAGAGCGCCGACTGCCTCCCCCGCTCGACCTGGGCGAGAAGGTCGCGCAACTCCTTCTGGGTCGCCGTATCCTTCGTCGACTTGAGCAGCCGGTTGAGGATCGCCGCGGCCCCCGCGTGGTCGCCGGCGTTGGCGAGCCGCACCGCCTCGCTGCGCGCCAGGCTGTCCTGGAGCGAGGCGCGCAGCCCGGTCGCCTGGGTGCGCACCTCGGGGTCGGTCGCGTCGGCCAGCAACCCGTCGAGCAGCTTCACCGCCCCCGCGAGGTCGCCGCCGTTCGCCTTCTTCGCCGCGGCGTTGTAGCGATCGATCTCCTGGTTGTGCCCGCTGACCGCGACCGCCTCTTTGCGGCGGCCCTCGGCC
>DATKFL010000305.1:0-5152 GCA_035511355.1 Dongiaceae bacterium | reverse complement strand
TCGAACGCGACCGCCACCTGCTGCGCCACCGTGTTCAGAATCGCCAGCTGCTCGACGCCGTAGGCGCTCGGGCGCGGCGACTCGACGCTCAGCGTGCCGATCGCCTCGCCGCTCGCCATCAGCGGCACCGCCATCAGCGATCGCGATGCCGGGTCGAGCAGCACCGGCAGGCAGGGGAGGCTGGTGCGCTGGTCCTTCAGATCCTCGAGCATCAGGGGGCGGCGCTCGGTCAGCATCCAGTGCGTGAAGACGTGGCCGCGCGGACCGTCGATGAACGGCACGACGACCCCGTGGCGCGCGATGAACTCGCTGTACGCCTCGCCGCCGATCCGCTGGCGGAGCGACAGGAAGACGTGCGGCGCCTCGATCACCTTCGGGAGGTGCTCGGCGGCGCGCGCGAAGACCTGCTGCGGGTCGAGGGTCGACGAGATCGCCGCGCCGATGGCGTTGAGCGTGCTCAACTGGTCCGAGCGCTCCCGGAGCTTGTCGTTCGCCTTGTTGAGCTCCTCGCGCGCCCGGTTCAGCCGCCGCAGGAGCGCGCTGGCCACGAGGATCGTGCCGCCGAGAGGCGCGAACCCCCAGACGCCGGCGGAGGCGTACAGCAGCGCCAGTCCCAGCGCCAGCGGGATGGCGAGGATCTCGAGCGTCGGAATGTAGGCCAGGTACGAGGCGAGGGTCGGCAGGACCGATTCGCCGCGGAAGACGATCGCCCCGCCCATCACCACCAGGTTGGTCAGCGAGTAGGCGGCGTACAACAGGAGAATCGTCCCGACCGTCTTCCAGTCGAGACGCTGCACCGGCCAGCGCGGCGCCAGCCGCTCGGCGACCAGGTTGCCGACGCTCGCCGCGGCGGCGAGCGCGCCGGCATTGAGCGCCACGACCGGCCAGAACGGCTTCGCGCGGGTCTCGGGATCGATCTGCCGGAGGGCGCACCCCGCGACCCCGCCGACCAGCGCCACCGCGAGCGGCAGCGGTCCGCGCAGGACCGCGAGGGCGGTCAGCATGTAGGCCATGTCGAGCGAAAACGACAGGTGCGAGCGCTTGAACAGCGGCACGCTCCAGTACCACGACAGCGCGATCAGGAGGCCGAACACCCCGATTGGCGCCGCCTGGTTCAGGAGCTCCGCGGGCGCGTTGACGATCGGCGCCAGCGCCGCGATCGCGGCGGTCACACCCAGCATGAAGGCATAGGCGCGGAAGCGGAGCTGGCCCGCTTCACGCCTGGGTGGAACCCCCGGTGCGCGTGTCGTCTTCATGCACGTTTCCTTACCATCCGAATCTATGGGGCGACGGCATCGCGCGCAAGCGCAGGACCATGGCCGCATGGAGGGTGTCGGCTGGTTGACACTGCGGCGAAAGCCGCACTAGGATTCGCACTTCCCTGGAGCGCCTGATTTCGTGAGCCACGACCGCCTGGTCCTGACCCTGCCCCCCGAGCCGGCTCTGGCCCGGCTGACCCGTCTCGTGACCCTGCATTTCCTGCGACAGCAGGGGGTGAAGGCGGGGGAGGCGCGGCTTCGGGCCAAATCGGTCGAGACCCGCGCCCGGGCCGTTCTCACGAAGGTGCGCAAGGCGGCGTCGGTGGCCGCCGGTCGCGGCCGGAACCGCCCCGTCCCGGGCCCCGCCCCCGCGCCGCTGTCGATCACCATGGTCAGCCGGGCGCGCGCCTGCGAAGTCGTCCTGAAGCCGCCCAAGGGCGCCTCGGCCCGGCTCCTGCTCGTGCCACGGACCGTGGAGTCGCGGTGAGCCGGGCGCCTCTCGGCGTCCTCGGCGGCAGCGGTCTCTACCAGATGTCCGCGCTGACCTCGGTGCGCGAAGAGCGCCTCAAGACCCCGTTCGGCGATCCCTCCGACGCCTACATCCTCGGTGCGATCGAAGGCCGCGAGGTGATCTTCCTGGCGCGGCACGGGCGGGGGCACCGGCTCTCGCCGACCGAGATCAACTACCGGGCGAACCTCTGCGGCTTCAAGATGCTCGGGGTCGAGCGGATCGTCTCGGTGAGCGCGGTCGGCAGCATGCAGGAAGAGCTGCGCCCGCTCGACGTCGTGCTGCCGGACCAGTTCATCGACCGCACCCGGCACCGGGTCTCGACCTTTTTCGGGGGCGGCGTCGTGGCGCACGTGTCGTTCGCCGACCCGATCTGCGGCGAGCTGCGCGGCGTGCTCGCGAAGGCCGCCCGCACGACGAAGGTGCGCCTGCACGACGGCGGGACCTATCTCTGCATGGAAGGGCCGCAGTTCTCGACCCGGGCCGAATCCCACCTCTACCGCTCCTGGGGCGTGCAGGTGATCGGCATGACCAACCTGCAGGAGGCGAAGCTGGCGCGCGAAGCGGAGATCTGCTACGCCACCGCCGCCATGGTCACCGACTACGACTGCTGGAAGGCGGACGAGGCGGCGGTCACGGTCGAAGAGGTCGTGGCGCGGCTCGGCGAGAACGCGCACAACGCGCAGGCGATCGTGGCCCGCGCCCTCGCGATGCTCCCCGAGACCCGCGGTTGCGGCTGCGGCAGCGCCCTCGCGTCCGCCATCCTGACCGACCGCGCGCAGATCGGCCCCGAGGCGCGCGAGCGGCTCCGACCCATCGCGGGCCGTTACCTGGGCTGAAACCAATGTCGCTCCTCGTCGTCGGATCGGTCGCGTACGACACCGTCAAGACCCCCTACGGAAGCGTCGACGAAGTGCTCGGCGGCTCGGCGACCTACTTCTCGGTCGCCGCGTCGTTCTTCACCGAGGTCAGCCTCGTCGCGGTGGTCGGCAAGGACTTCAAGCCGGAGTCGCTCAAGGTCCTCAAGGATCGCGGCATCGACCTCACCGGCCTCGAGGTCGCCGAGGGCGAAACCTTTCGCTGGAGCGGCGAGTACAGCGACGACCTCAACGACCGCACGACGCACGCCACCCACCTGAACGTCTTCCAGTCGTTCCGCCCGAAGCTGCAGCGCGCGGACGTCGGCTCCAAGTTCCTGTTCCTCGGCAACATCGACCCCGACCTGCAGCGCGAGGTGCTGCGCCGCGTCAAGCCCGGGTTTTCCGCCTGCGACACGATGAACTTCTGGATCGACGGCAAGCCGGAGAGCCTCAAGCAGCTGCTCGCCCGGGTCGACGGCCTGGTGATCAACGATGCCGAGGCGCGGCTCCTGGCGGGGGAGTTGAACACCGTGGTCGCGGCGCGCCGCCTGCTGGCGCTCGGGCTCAAGTTCGCGGTCATCAAGCGGGGCGAGTTCGGCGCGGCGCTGTTCCACGGCGACCACTACTTCGCCCTCCCGGCCTACCCGGTCGAGAAGCCGATCGACCCGACCGGCGCGGGCGATTCGTTCGCCGGCGGCTTCATGGGGTACCTCGCGCGCGAGGACAAGACCACCCCCGCCGCGCTCCGGCAGGCGATGATCTACGGCACGGTCATGGCCTCGTTCACCGTCGAGGACTTCTCGCTGCGCCGGCTGGCCGTCGCCACCCCCAAGACGATCGAAGCGCGCGCCAAGACCCTGCGCGCCGCGCTCGACGTCGACGGGCCGTCGACCCGTCGCGGATGAGCGGGACGGCCGGCGCCGGCCCCGAACCGGCCGGCCCGCCCGGTCGCACCGCACCGCTTCTCCTGATCCTGCCGGCGCTGCTCGCGCCTCTGGCGCTCTGGCTGGCCGCCGCCTCGGGACGATCCTTCACGCTGCCGCTCCTCGCGACCGCCGCGATCTACCCGGTGTTCGCGGCATTCCTGCTCGCGGGGCGCCCGCTTGCCGCCGCGACCGCGGCGGTGCTCTGGGCGGGGTCGCTGTCGGCCTCAATCATCGCCGTGACCATGGCCGACCCGGCGCGGCTCGCGCCGGTCATCGTGAACGGGCCGGCCTACCGCGACGAGATGATTTCCTGGGTCGCGACCGGGATCGGGCGGGAATCGGATCCGGCGCGCTTCATCCCGCAGCACCTGCTGCACCTGGCGGCGTTCATCCTGCTCGCGCTCGTGAGCGCCGGTCTTCTGGGCCTGCTGCTCGGGGCGGTCCTGGTCGGCTACATGTCGTTCTACGTCGGCGTGCTCGCCTCCGGCCCCGAGCCGATGCACGGAGCGCTTTTCGGCTGGCCCCCGTACGCCGTCATCCGGGTGGTCGCCTACATCGTCCTCGGGACGGTGCTGGCGCGGCCGCTCCTCGGGCGGCTGACGCGCCGGACGCTGCCGCCGATCGCCGCGCGACGCTGGCTCGGCGTCGCCGCGGCGCTGCTCCTCCTCGACCTCGTGCTCAAGACCCTGGTCGCGGCGAGGTGGGCAGCTTATCTCCGTCCCTGCCTTCCGGGCGACGCTCCTTGACACCCTCGCGCACCCCCCTCTACGATCGCCTTCACCCCGCCAGTCCGGGCATCCCGCGAACCGTGGGCCATGGCGTCAGTCGGCGGCAGGAGAGGTGCGCATGAATCCGCGCGTGGTGTCCGGATCGCTCGACGGGAAGGGGCTGCGGTTCGCGCTGGTGGTGTCGCGCTTCAACGACTTCATCGTCGAGCGGCTGGTGCAGGGGGCGCTCGACGCCCTGGAGCGGCACGGAGTCGCCGACAAGGACGTCACCGTCGCGCGCGTTCCCGGCGCCCTCGAGATCCCGATCGCGGCGCTCGCCCTCGGCCGCGCCCGCAAGCACGACGCCATCATCGCGCTCGGCTGCGTCATCCGCGGCGAGACGAACCACTTCGACCAGGTCTGCGAGGAGGTCGCCCGCGGGGTGGCGCGCGCCGGTCTCGACACCGGCGTGCCGGTGACCTTCGGCGTCGTGACCGCCGAGAATCTCGAGCAGGCGATCGACCGCGCCGGGGCCAAGGGCGGGAATCGCGGCTGGGACGCCGCCGTCGCGGCGATCGAGATGGCGGCGCTTCTGAAGGGCCTGGCGTCGTAGGAATGGCCGCCCGCCACCGCGCCCGCGAATACGCGCTGCAGATGCTCTACCAGTCCGAGGTCGGCGGGGCCGCGATGCCCGACGTGGCGGCGCACTTCTTCGATGGCGCCGACGTGCCGGAGGAGATCCGCGACTTCGCCACCCGGCTCGCCGCCGGCGCCGACCGGGAACGCACCGAGATCGACGCGCTGCTGGCGTCGTCGATCGACCACTGGCGCCTCGACCGGCTGGGAGCGGTCGACCGCAACGTCCTGCGCCTCGCGGTGTACGAGTTCCTGC
>DATKFL010000304.1:0-9222 GCA_035511355.1 Dongiaceae bacterium | reverse complement strand
TTGACCCCGAGATCCTGCTCCTCGGGGAACATGATGCCGGCGTCGACGACGATCAGATCGCGGCCGAACCGGAGGACGGTGCAGTTGAGGCCGAACTCCCCGAGGCCGCCCAGCGGGATGATCTGCAGCGGGGAGGAGGAGGTCCCGGGGGCCTCGGCGCGGGGGCGGCTCGACACGCCGCGCATTATAGCGTCCGGGTCGCCGCTTTCCGGAGCGCTTCGTAGAGAGCCATGAATCCGTCGACCGGAACCTGTTCAGGGCGCAGGGTCCCGTCGATCCCCGCCGCGGCGGTCAGCCGTCGCGCCCCTTCCGGTCCGAGACCGGCGGCGCCCCCGCCGCCGGTTCGCCCCCCGGGGGCGTCGGGTGACGGCGCGACCACGCCGGCCAGGTTGTTGTGCAGCGTCTTCCGCCGCGCCGCGAAGGCGGCGCGCACGAAGCGCGCGAACCCGTCGCGATCGGCCGCCGCCGCCCCGCCCGGGTCGCGCAGCACGAGATGGATCACTTCCGACGTGACCTTGGGCCGGGGCCGGAACGCTCCCGGGGGAAGCCGCAGGACCGGCGACACCCGGGCGTAGGTCTGGCAGAGGACCGAAAGACTGCCGTACTCCTTGCCGCCCGGCGGCGCCGTGATCCGCTCCGCCACCTCGCGCTGCACCATCACCATGAGGTCGGCGAGCGCCGGGTGGAGCGGCAGGAGCGTCAGGATGACCGCGGTCGCGATGTTGTAGGGCAGGTTGGCGAGCAGCCGCGCCGGTGCTTCGGGCGAGGCGTCGAGGCGCGCGAGCAGATCGCGCGGCGGCACCGCGAGGATGTCGGCCTCGAGGATCTCGATCCGGGTCCCGGGGAAGGCCGGGAGCAGGTCGGCGCGCAGCCGCTCTGCGAGCGCCGGGTCGACTTCGACCAGGAGGAGCCGGCCGACCGAGGCGGCGACCGCCCGGGTGAGCGCTCCCTGTCCCGGCCCCACCTCGAGCACCCGGTCGTCCGGCCGCGGGTCGAACGCCCGGGCGATGATCCCGACCGCGCGCGCGTCGACGAGGAAGTTCTGCCCCCAGGCGCGGCGCGGCCGGAACGGCCCGTTCAGTCCGAATCCTTTCGCGCCGGGCGGCATCTCAAGGGATCCCCGGGCCGAGTATGGTATAAAAATAGCTCTTTGGGCCCGGGAGAAGAGTGAGGAGCGACACGAACATGGCGAGCGCGAACATCCTTGAACTGACGACGACCAACTTCGACGACGAGACCAAAAAGGCCGACGCGCCGATTCTGGTCGATTTCTGGGCCGAGTGGTGCGGTCCCTGCCGCATGGTGGCGCCGATCCTCGAGCAGATCGCCACCGACTACCAGGGGAAGGCGCGCGTCGGCAAGGTGAATGTCGACGAGCACAGCAGCCTGGCGGCCCGTTACGGCGTGCAGAGCATCCCGACGCTCCTGCTGTTCAAGCAGGGGAAGGTGGTCGAGCAGTACATCGGCGCCACCACCAAGGACAATCTCTCGAAGTTGATCGACAAGCACCTCGGCTGAAGGCCCTCCCGGCCCTCCCGAAACGCACCCGGGAGTTCGCCGGTCGTTGTCCGCCCGCGGCGCGTGGTCTACAATTCCGCCCTTTTCTTGGCTTCGCGACCCCATGGAGGCGGCATTCTCATGGACCAGGATGTCAAGCGGATTAACGACCTGGTGATCCAGGAGTCGGGCTTCGTCGAGCAGGTGCTCGGCGAGGTCCGCAAGGTCATCGTCGGCCAGAAGGGACTCCTCGACCGGCTGATGATCGGCCTCTTGGCGGACGGGCACCTCCTCCTCGAGGGGGTGCCGGGCCTCGCCAAGACCCTTTCGGTCAAGACGCTCTCGGACGTCCTCGACCTGAAGTTCCAGCGCATCCAGTTCACTCCCGACCTGCTCCCGGCCGACCTGATCGGCACGATGATCTACAACCAGAAGGACGGCAACTTCGTCGCCCGGAAGGGGCCGCTGTTCGCCAACATCATCCTGGCGGACGAGATCAACCGCGCCCCGGCGAAGGTGCAGTCGGCGCTCCTCGAGTCGATGCAGGAGCGCCAGGTGACCATCGGCGACACCTCGTACCCGCTCCAGCCGCCGTTCCTGGTGCTGGCGACCCAGAACCCGATCGAGCAGGAGGGGACCTACCCGCTTCCCGAGGCGCAGGTCGACCGCTTCATGCTGAAGATCAAGGTCGACTATCCGACCCGTGCCGAGGAGCGCGAGATCCTCGAGCGCATGACCACGATGCGGACCGCCGAGGTGCGCCGGCTGATCCGGGGGGAGGACATCCTCCGCGCCCGGGCGGTGGTGGGGCAGGTCTACATCGACGCGCGCATCAAGGACTACATCGTCTCCCTGATCGTGGCGACCCGGCACCCGGAGGAGCACAAGCTCGACATCAAGGGGCTGGTGCAGTTCGGCGCCTCGCCGCGCGCCACGGTTTTTCTCACCCTGGCGGCCAAGGCGCACGCCTTCCTGCGCGGCCGCGGCTACGTGACTCCCGAGGACGTGAAGTCGGTCGCGTACGACGTCCTGCGGCACCGGATCATCCTTTCGTACGAGGCCGAGGCCGAGGACGTGACCACCGAGCAGATCATCCAGAAAGTGCTCGACACCATCGAAGTCCCCTGACGGGAAAGGCGGGGCCACCGACGCCCGATGCTGCCCGCTGAGATCCTCAAGAAGGTCCGCCGCATCGAGATCCGCACCAGCCGGCTCGTGAACGAGTCGCTCGCGGGGGAGTACCACTCCGTCTTCAAGGGGCGGGGGATGGAATTCTCCGAGGTGCGCGAATACCAGTTCGGCGACGACATCCGGACCATCGACTGGAACGTGACGTCGCGCATGGGGCACCCGTACGTGAAGCGCTACGTCGAGGAGCGCGAGCTGACCGTGGTGCTGCTGGTCGACGTCTCCGGGTCGGGGGAGTTCGGGAGCCGGGGCCAGTTCAAGCGCGAGATCCAGGCGGAGATCTGCGCGCTTCTGGCCTTCTCGGCGATCCAGAACAACGACCGGGTCGGTCTCATCGCGTTCAGCGACCGAATCGAGCAGTTCCTCCGGCCGCGCAAGGGGAAGGACCACGTCCTGCGGGTCGTGCGCGAGGTGCTCTACTTCAGCCCGCAGGGTCGCGGCACCGACATCGCCGCCGCGCTCGAGCACATGCAGCGCACCATCACCAAGCGCAGCGTCGTCTTCGTGGTGTCCGATTTCCTCGGACCGGACTTCACCCGGGCGCTCCGGGTGGCGGCGCGCAAGCACGACGTCATCGCGGTGACCGTCACCGATCCGCGCGAGGAGGACCTGCCGCCCGCCGGCCTGCTCGAGCTGGAGGACGCGGAGACCGGCGACCGGGTGCTGGTCGACGCCTCGGACAAGCGGACCCGCGGCGCCTTCAAGCGGTGGGGCCTGGAGCGCCGGCAGAAGCGCGAAGCGCTGTTCCGCTCGATCGGGGTGGACGCGCTCGAGCTGCGCACCGATCGGCCGTACGAGGTGCCGCTGCAGCGCTTCTTCCACCAGCGCGCCCGGAGGATGTCGCGGTGAGGCCGGCGGCCGCCGAGCCCTCCGCCGCGGCCGCGCCGCCGCAGACGCCGGCCGCCGGCGGCCCGGTCTCGGTCGCGATCGCGGCCGATCACACCGCCGCCACGGTCGGCGACCCGATCCGGATCACCTTCACGGTGCGCCGGCCGGCCGACGCCGCCATCGTCACGTTCGACGCCGACCGGTCGCTCGACGCGATGACCCTCCTCGACCAGGTCGAGGGGCAGCCGAAGACCCTCCCGGACGGCCGCGTCGAGGAGCTGCGCGTGGTCACCCTCGCCGCGTACGAGACCGGACCCAAGAGCCTCGCCCCGGTGCGGATCGTCTATCGCACCGCCGACGGCAAGGAGGGATCGGTCGCGACCCAGCCGCTGTCGATCCAGGTCTCCTCGGTCCTGACCGCCGGGCAGACCGATCCGGCCGACATCAAGAAGCCGGCCATGCTGCCGGAGCGGGCGCTGTGGCCCTGGTTCCTCCTCGGCGCCCTCCTCCTCGCGGCGGCGATCGGCTTCTGGTGGTGGCGTCGGAGGCGCCGCCCGGTGGTCACGCCGACGCCGATCATCCCGGCGGCGCCGCCGCGCCCGGCGCACGAGATCGCCTACGCCGCGCTCGAGCGCCTCCTGGCCTCCGGTCTTCTCGAGCGCGGCGAGGTGAAGAAGTTCTACATCGAGCTGGCCGAGATCGAACGGCGCTACCTCGAAGCCCGCTTCGGCATCGACACCTTCGAGCGCACGACCCGCGAGATCCTCGACGAGCTGCGGGGGGTGCGGCCGCCCGAGAACGTCGTGGTGCTGGCGGCCGACCTCCTGCGCGCCTGCGACCTGGTCAAGTTCGCGCGCCATCATCCCGATCAGGAGGAGACCCGCCGAACGGTCGAGGGGGCCTACCGCCTGATCGACGAGAGCAAGGCGATCGCCCCGGCGGCGACGCCGATGCCGGTCGCGGCGGCGGGAGGCGCGGGATGAGCCGCCTGCACTTCGAGAACCCCTGGGGCGGCGTGGTGCTGCTCCTGCTCCTGGCGCTGGTCGCGGTGCGCATCCTGCGCGGCCGCCGGCGGCATGCGAGTCTCGTCTTCTCGGACACCCGCCCGTTCCGGACGATGCCGCCGGGCCTCGCGGTGCGCCTCCGGCACATCCCGACGGCGCTTCGTCTGGTGGGGCTGGCGCTCCTGGTCGTCGCCTTCGCGCGCCCCCAGAGCCTCTTCCAGGAAGAGGAGGTCCTGACCGAGGGGATCGACATCATGCTGGCGCTCGACGTCTCGGGGTCGATGCGCACCGAGGACTTCCGCCCGAAGAACCGGCTCGCGGTCGCCAAGGACGTGGTCGCCCAGTTCGTCCACGGCCGGCGCAACGACCGGCTCGGCCTGGTCGCCTTCGCGGCCAACGCCTTCACCCGGTGCCCCCTGACCCTCGACTACGGGGTGCTCGCGAATCTCCTCGAGTCGACCGACTTCGCCACCCGCGAGGAGGACGGCACCGCCATCGGCATGGGTCTCTCGACGGCGGCGGCGCGTCTCGAGAAGTCGGCGGCGAAGAGCAAGGTGATCATCCTGCTCACCGACGGGCGCAACAACCGCGGCCAGATCGATCCGCTCACCGCGGCGCGCGTCGCGCAGGCGCTCGGCATCAAGGTCTACACCATCGGCGTCGGCAAGGAGGGGGAGGCGCCCTATCCGATCGACGATCCGCTGATGGGGCGGCGCTACATCATGGTCACCGCCGACATCGACGAGGAGACCCTCAAGGGAATCGCCACGGCGACCGACGGGCAGTACTTCCGCGCCACCGACGCGCGCTCGCTCAAGGCGATCTTCGACCACATCGACCGGATGGAGCGCACCGAGATGAAGGTGCGCGGCTACACCCGCAAGGCGGAGCGGTTCGCGCTGTTCCTCTACCCGGGGGCGATCCTGATCGGGCTGGAGCTCCTGTTCGGGTCGCTCGTCCTCCGGAGGGTGCCGTGAGGTTCGGTGCGCCGATCTATCTCTGGGCGCTCTTCCTGGCGCCGGTTCTCGCGGCGCTCCTCGGGCTGGCCGCCTGGCGGCGGCGCCGCGATCTCGAGCGCTTCGGCGACCCGGCGCTCGTGCGCCGGCTGGCCTCGAGCCTGAGCGTCGAGCGCCGGCTCATCAAGGCGGTGCTCCTGGTCGTGGCGTCGGTCTTCCTCGTCCTGGCGCTGGCGCGACCGCAGTGGGGGGCGCGCATGGAGACCGTCACCCGCCGCGGCATCGACCTGGTCATCGCGGTCGACACCTCGAACAGCATGCTGGCCGAGGACGTGGCCCCGAACCGGCTGGCGCAGGCGCGCGCCGCGGTCCTGTCGCTCCTCGACATGCTCGAGGGAGATCGGGTCGGTCTGGTCGCCTTCGCCGGGAGCGCCTACCTCGCCTGTCCGCTCACCCTCGATTACGGGGCCGCCGGGATGTTCGTCGACGTGCTCGACACGGATCTCCTGCCGGTGCAGGGGACCGCCATCGCCGAGGCGATCAAGGTCGCGACCGGAGCCTTCCCGGAAGGGGAGCGGCGCTACAAGGTGATCATCCTGATCACCGACGGCGAGGACCACGAGGGCGACGTCGAAGGGGCCGCCAACGCCGCCGCCGATCAGGGTATCGTCATCCACACGGTCGGGATCGGGAGCGCCAGCGGGACGCCGATCCCGCTCCGGAACGCGCGGGGCGAGGTGACCGGATATAAAGAGGATCAGGGGCGGCGCAAGGTGACCAGCCGCCTGAACGAGAGCGCGCTCGAGGCGATCGCCCTGGCGACACGCGGCAAGTACCACCGCGCCTCGGCGGAGGGGATCGAGCTGAAGCGCATCTACGAGGACATCGCCGCCATGGACCGCCGCACCCTGTCGTCCCGCATGCTGTCGGCGTACGAGGAGCGCTATGTCATCCCGCTCGGCGCGGCGCTCGTGCTGCTGATGTTCGAGGCGATGCTCGGAGACCGCCGGCGGGCGCCGCGCGCCGCCGCCCCGCTTCGCGCCGCGGGCAACGGCCGGGTCGCCGCGGCCGCCCTGGGTGCGATCCTGCTCCTGCTCGGCGCCGCCGCCCCGGCCCGCGCCGCCGACGTCGCCTCGCGCAACAACGCCGGAAACCAGAAGTACGAGGAGAAAAAGTACGACGAGGCGCTCCGGCTGTACACCGACGCGCAGGCGCTCAAGCCCTCGGCTCCGGAGCTGCACTACAACATCGGCAACGTCCTGTTCCGCAAGGGGGAGCTGGACAAGGCGATCGAGGAGTACATGCGCGCCCAGTCCGGCGCCGACCCGCGCCTGCAGCAGGCGGCCCAGTACAACCGCGGCAACGCGCTCCTGCAGCAGGGGAAGGCGCAGGACGCGGTGAACGCCTACGTGCAGGCGCTGCGTCTCGACCCGAAGGACGCGGAGGCGAAGCGCAACCTCGAGCTGGCGCTGCGGCTCCTGGAGGAGCAGAAGAAACAGCAGCAGCAACAACCGCAGCAGAACCAGAATCAGAAGGAAGACCCGAAGCAGGATCAGCAGCCGCAGAAGCCCCAGGACAAGCAGGAGCCCAAGCCGGCCGAGCCGAAGGAGCCCAAGCCGGACGACAAGAAGGACGAGGAGAAGCGCCCCGGCCAGATGAGCGAAGAGGAGGCGCGCCAGATCCTGCAGGCCCTCCGGGACAACGAGAAGGACGAGGTGAAGAAGCACGCCAAGGCGCAGCCGCCCCGGCATCCGCGCCACCCCGAGGAGGACTGGTGAGGCTCCGGGGGATCGCGCTTCTCCCGGCGCTGGTCGCGCTCCTCGCGGTCGCCGCTCCCGCCGCCGCGCAGGACGGGGTGCGGGTGCGCGCGCAGGTCGACCGTTTCGAGATGTCGGAAGGGGAGGACCTGCGCCTGCTGGTCGAGGTGGTCGGGCAGGGGCTCGAAAGGGTCGGGCCGCCCGACATGAACGACCTCGGGGACTACGAGGTCTCGGGCGGGCCCTCGGTCTCGACGCGCTACCAGTGGGTCAACGGCGTCAGCACCTCGGCGAAGACCTGGACCTATTCGCTCACGCCGAAGAAGACCGGCCGCACCAGCGTCCCGCCGCTCGTGCTGCTGGTGAACGGGCGCACCTACCGCACCGAGTCGATCGACGTGACCGTGATCCCGCAGGGGTCGATCCCGCACCCGAACCGGCCGGCGCCGCGCCGCCCCGCGCCGGGCACCTTCGGCGGCACTCCGGACGAGCCCGCGCAGCAGCGCCGCCAGCCGGCTCCGGCGGCGTTGCGCCTCCGCGCCGAGGTCGACGACCGCTCGGTCTACGTCGGGCAACAGGTCACCGTGAAGGTGGTGCTCGACACCCAGGCCGAGGTGCTCAATGCCGGCCCGGCCGAGAATCCCTCGTTCCCCGGATTCTGGGCCGAGGAGATCCCGCTTCCGGATCGCACCGAGGTGCGCCGCGTCGTCATCGACGGCGAGCCGTGGAACGAGATCACCCTGATGAAGCGGGCGCTCTTCCCGACCACCGCCGGCACGCTGACCATTCCGCCGGTCGCCTGGCAGGTGCAGATCCGGCGGCGCAGCAGCGATCCGCTCGAGTCGTTCTTCTTCACCCCGGTCGAGACGGTGACCCGCCGCTCCGACCCGATCACGGTGACCGCGCTGCCGCTTCCCTCGGCAGGGAGACCGGCCGGGTTCTCGGGCGCGGTCGGGAAGTTCGACCTGTCGGTCGTCGCCGACCGCCAGAGCGCCAGGGTGAGCGACGCCCTCGGTCTCAAGATCAAGGTGAGCGGCGAGGGGAGCCTGAACGCCGCGGGCGAGCCGACCATCGCCGACCTTCCCGACTTCAAGCGCTTCGACCCCAAGGTGACCGCCACCACCAGCGTCCAGGCCGACCGGCTGCGCGCCGAAAAGGTCTGGGACTACGTGGTGATCCCGCTCGCTCCGGGCAACCAGACGCTGCCGGCGATCACCTTCTCCTACTTCGACCCCTCGGCGAAGGAGTACCGCACCGCGTCGAGCAAGCCGGTCGCCATCCGGGTCGATCGCGGCGACCCGGCCGCCGCCGGCGGGGCGCCGGTGGTCGGGCAGAGCGACGTGCGCGTCGTCGGTCGCGACATCCGGCACCTCAAGCAGTCCGACGGCGGCCTCGAGGATCGATCGCGGCCGTTCTACCGCTCGGCGGTTTTTTTCGCGATGCTGCTCCTGCCGCTGGCGGCCGACGCGGCGCTGTGGGGATTCGCGCGGACCCGCGACGACTCGCCGCTGGCGGCGCGCTCGCGGCGCGAGCGCCGGGCGCGCGGGGTGGCGCGCCGCCGCCTGAAGGTGGCGCATCGGTCGCTGTCGAAGTCGACCGCGCAGGCCTTCTACGCGGCGGTGGCGCAGGCGATGACCGACTACATCGGGGACAAGTTCGGCACCGCCGGCATCGGTCTCACCCACCCGCGCATCGAGGAGCTCCTGGTCGCGGGCGGGGCCTCCGACGAACTGCGCGCCGCCTTCCACCGCACCCTCGAAGCCTGCGACTTCGCGCGCTTCGCCCCCTCGTCCTCGGACGAGGCGGAGATGCGCCGCGTGCTGGAGGCCGCCGAGGAGTGCCTCGCCGGTCTCGAGCGGAGCATCGCGCGGTGAGCCGGAGCGTCGTACCCGCCGGTCGCCGTGCCGGCGCGGCATTCGCCGCGGCCGTGGCCCTGGGACTCGCGTCGGCCGTCGGCGGCGCCGCCACCGCCCGGGCGGCGGCATCGACCGC
>DATKFL010000303.1:0-6173 GCA_035511355.1 Dongiaceae bacterium | reverse complement strand
GAGTCGGGGCCCGGGTCGAGATCGATCGTGCCGCTGAACTCGCCGGCGATCAGGAGGTCATCTGCAGCATCGCGCACGATCCCGGCGACCCGCATGTCCGACGCGCCGGCGAGTTGCCGCGTCCAGAGCCGATCCCGTGTCGCCAGATCCTCCATCGCGAGGGCCGAGGAAGCAGAGAACAGCAGGGCGCTGAGAGCCAGGCGACGGGTGATCGATTTGCGCATCGCGGTGCCCCCTGTGGTGGGTGGAGGCCGAGGTTTGGCCCGAACCTACGCCGAGAACTCAGGCGCGTCAAGCGGCATCACGCGCCACGTTGTAGCGGACTCCTCGATCTGTCCAGAATGATACAAACGGTTGACGAGGCTTGAGTTCGCTGACTGGAGGGGAGGGTTGGTCGATCGCTCCTAGAACGCGACGGCGCGCTGCAGCACGGCGATCGTGCGGCCGCCGATCCGGATCGTCCCGATGCGCGCCGTCCGGCGCGGGAGCGGATCGATGCGGTACTGGACGACGCCGCTCCCGGCGGCCGATCCGCCTCCGGTGATGGTGATCCACGGTGCGCTGCTGGTCGCCGACCAGAAGCAGGCGCCGTTCCCCTTCACGGTGAGCGTTCCCGGTCCCCCGAGGGGGCCTGCGAGCACGATCTTCGGGGTGACCTCGACCGCGCAGGGCGCGGGCGCTTGTTGCGTGACCACGTGAGATTGGCTGCCGATGCGCACGCTTCCGGTCCGGGAGCGGTCGCCGGTGTTGGTCGCCACGCTGTAGTGCACCGCCCCGTCGCCCGTGCCGCTTCCGGCGTCGGTGATCGTGATCCAGGGGTCGTCGGTGGACACGCTCCAGTCGCAGCCCTCGCCGGCGGTCACGTTGACGGCGCCGGTGCCTCCCGCGGCGGAGAAGGCGAGCGACGCCGGAGCGATCGACACGATGCAGGGCGCCACGCCGGCGAAGCGCAGCACGGCGCCGCCGAGGTCGACGAGGTACAGCTCGCCGTCCTGGTCCTCGCCGAACGAGGAGATGTTGCGGCCGGTGGTGACCTCCAGGGCGCCCTGGCCGCCGTCGATCAGGTAAACATCTCCCGAGCAGTAATCGCCGAAGAGATACGCCCCCGCCGGGAAGGTGCCGCGGCTGCCGCGGTAGACGGACCCGCCGGTGATGGAGCAGCGCCCGCCCGAGTGGTCGTACTCGGCGATCGGCATGACGAACGGGGCCGGGTTGCACGGCGGCGGGTCGAGGCCGGTGCAGAGCGTCCCCTCGAAGGTCCGCCAGCCGTAGTTCCCGCCCTTCACGACGACGTCGACCTCCTCGCGCGCCGACTGTCCGACATCCCCGACCATGAGGGCGCCGGTCTGCCGATCGAACGAGAACCGCCACGGGTTGCGGAATCCCCAGGCATAGATCTCGTCGCGGCCCGCGATCGCCCCGGCGAACGGATTGTCCGCGGGGGACGAGTAGAGCTGCGTGGCGCTCGCGGGATGGTCGACGTCGAGGCGCAGGATCTTGCCGAGCAGCTCGTCGATGTTCTGCGCCCGCGCCCCGGGGTCGTTGGCCGACCCGCCGTCCCCCATGCCGATGTAGAGGTCGCCATCCGGTCCGAACGCGATCATCCCGCCGTTGTGGTTGGCGAACGGCTGCGCGATGGTCAGCAGGACGGTCTCGGCCGGATCGGCGACGTTCGGGTCGGCGACCGAGGCGTGGTACTCGGCGATGACGGTCGCGCCGTCGGGAAGCCGGGTGTAGTCGACGAAAAACCGCCGGTTCGTCTCGTAGTCGGGATGAAACGCGAGACCGAGGAGCCCGCGCTCGCCGCCGAACGCCACCTTCGCACGGATGTCGAGGAAGACGGTCGGCACGGCCGCGCCGGGCTGCAGCACCTTGATCTGCCCCGGCTGCTCCAGCACGAACAGCCGGCCGCTCCCGTCGGAGGCGTGGGTCACGAAAACCGGGCTCGAGAGTCCGGAGAGCACCGGTTCGAGCGTCAGGGCGGCCTGCAGCCCGCCGCCCGCCTCCGCATGCAACGCGGCGAGCGCGAGCGCGAACAGGCTCGCCGCGACAAGACCGGGCGCCGATCGAGGGGAGGACATGTGAACCGTGCCGCCATGTTCCCCCTTCGGACAGGCCGCGTCAAGCCGCGACTCCGGGCCCGACTCCTAGGCCTGCGGCCCTCCCCGGTCTAGACTGGCCCGCGGTTGGGAGGAGGAACGACATGAGCGACTCGAAACAGACGACGGGACCAGCGTACGAAGCGAGAGCCTACGCGGCGGCGGACGCCAAAGCGGCGCTCGCGCCGACGACCATCCGGCGCCGTGCGCCGCAGCCGCAGGACGTGCAGATCGACGTGCTCTTCTGCGGCGTCTGCCACTCCGACCTGCATCAGGTGCGCAACGAGTGGGAGAAGAACATGCCGACGACCTACCCCTGCATTCCGGGGCACGAGATCGTCGGCCGGGTCGTGAAGGTCGGGAGCGCCGTCCGCAAGTTCAGGGAAGGGGACCTCGCGGCGGTCGGCTGCGTCGTCGACTCGTGCCGGAGCTGCGCCGCCTGCCGGGACGGGCAGGAAATGTTCTGCGAGGCCGGTGCGACCTTCACCTACAACGCCCCCGACAAGCACCTCGGCGGCGTCACGTTCGGCGGCTACTCCTCGAGCATGGTGGTCGACGAGGCCTTCACGCTCAAGGTGTCGGACCGGCTGGGGCTCGCGGGAGCAGCGCCGCTGCTCTGCGCCGGGATCACCACCTACTCGCCGCTCCGGCGCGCCGGCGTCCGCGAAGGGCAGAAGGTCGGCATCGTCGGTCTCGGTGGTCTCGGGCACATGGGGGTGAAGATCGCGAACGCCTTCGGCGCCCGGGTGGTCGTCTTCACGACCTCGGCCGGCAAGGCGGAGGATGCGGTCCGGCTGGGTGCGAAGGAGGTCGTCGTCTCCACGAACTCCGCCGAAATGGTGAAGCACGCCGGCAGTTTCGACTTCATCCTCGACACCGTGTCGGCGGTGCACGACGTGACCGCCTACCTCGATCTCCTGAAGCGCAAGGGCACGATGACGCTCGTCGGCGCCCCCTCGAGCCCGCACCCGGTCGGCGCGTTCAACCTGATCTTCGGTTGCAAGGCTCTCAACGGATCGATGATCGGCGGCCTGCGCGAGACCCAGGAGATGCTCGACTTCTGCGCCGATCGCGGCATCACCGCCGACGTCGAGGTGATCCCGATGCAGCAGATCAACGACGCCTACGAGCGCCTGCTCAAAGGCCGGGTGAAGTACCGCTTCGTCGTCGACATGGCCTCGCTCAAATAGCGAGCGCGACCGCCAACCGCGCCGCCGGCTACCTCACGGACAGGGGAGCGCGTTCGGAATCGGCGTCCCGTTCGAATCGGTCCCGGGGATCGACTCGCCACAGACGTCGACCCTGGTCACCAGGTAGTAGAAGACCGATCCGACCGGCGGCACGTCGGTGTCGGTGGTGCTCGACGACGACGTGTGCGAGTCGAAACAGACGTGGTTGTACGCCCACGGATCGCCGCCGGCCAGGGTTCCGCGGTAGACGCTGTAGAGCCCCGGCGGATCGGTCCAGCTCATGATCGTGCCGGTTTCGTCGAACCCGACGCTGTCGTTCACCGGGCCCGGGAAGACCGGCAGGCCGCCGCCGCACGTTCCGGTCGAGCAGACCGTCGCCGCAGTGCAGACGTTGCCGTCGTCACAGGTGGTGCCGTCGGGCGCGTGGTTCACGTTGCACGCCCCGGCGCCGTCGCAGGCGTCGGCGGCGTCACAGGCGCCGCTCGACGGATCGCCGCAGGCGGTTCCGATCGGGACGAAGCCGTTGTCCTGACAGGCGCCGCCCGAGCAGAGATCCTGGTTGGTGCAGGCGGTCCCGGCGTCGCCGCAGAGACTGCCGTCGGCGGCGTGATTCGCGCTGCAGGCGCCGGCCCCGTCGCAGGTATCGGCGGCGTCGCAGGCGCCGCTCGACGGATCGCCGCAGGCGGTGCCGGAAGGCGCCGGCGTCGAGGCGCAGGGATTCCCGACCGCGGTCGGGATGCAGACATCGACGGTGCAGGCGTTGCCGTCGTCGCAGGTGACCGGCACGCCGCCGCTGCAGGTCCCACCGCTGCAGACGTCGCCGGTGGTGCAGGCGCTGCCGTCATCGCAGGTGCTGGCGTTGTTCGCGTGCGAGCAGCCGAGGGTCTGGTCGCAGAGATCGTCGGTGCAGGGGTTGTCGTCGTCGCACGAGCCGATCGCCGGGACGTTCGGGTTGCAATCGCAGACGTCGCCCGCGCCGTCGCCGTCCGCGTCGGCCTGGTCGGCGTTGCAGAGGTTCCGGCAGTTGTCGCAGGCGTCGCCGACGCCGTCGGCGTCGCGATCGCGCTGGTCGGCGTTCGCGATGGTCCTGCAGTTGTCCGCGTCGTCGCCGATGCCGTCGCCGTCGCCGTCGGGCGGCGGCACCTGCGCCGGCAGGACGTTGTGCGCCGCGAGCGGCGCGTGCGACTCGGTCAGCCGTTTGATCTGCGGCGGATGCCCGTCGCAGTCCGGCCCGCAACGCGGCACCCGCACGCCGGCGAAGAAGGTCCCGGTGCCGGGCAGCGGCCCGACGTCGGGGGTGTTCGGGTCGCAGTCGGCGTCGACGGTCAGGCCCGGCGAGAGCGTGGTGAGTTGCAGCGCGCTGTCAGGGACGCCCACCCAGTGCCCGTTGAGGGTCGTGTACAGGTCGGCCGGAAGGCCCAGGGCGCCGGTGTCGAGGACGCGCTCCGCGCCATCGCTCACGCGGCGGAAGATGAAGCGCGGCTGCACCGGCAATTGCGAAGCGAAGGTGCCGCCTTCGTCGATGCAGGCGCCGTTGGTGATCTGCAGCGAGCCGGTGGGTTGGGCCACGCTGCCCGAGAGACAGGCGCGCACCGACCAGTCCTCCGGGTCGCCCGCGCCGTAGCGCACGACGATCGGCTGGCTGCTCACGAGAGACAGCGCCACGATTTCGATCGGCACCGACGTGCTGGCGCCGGGACCGACGAGCGACGCCGGCGCGAGCCGCCGCACGATGGTGTCGGTCGGGCCGAGCGGGCCGGGCGATCCGATCGGCGAACCTTGCAGCGGTACGTCGTTGCCGAACGGCAGCGAGCCGGGCCCGAAGAAATCGGCCGGGATCGGATTCGCGCCGAAGTCGACATGCGTCCCGGCCCCGGCCGGGGTGGTGAACAGATCGAGGGTCGGCTGGATGCTGGCGCAGACCGTCGGCGTCCCGTTGCAGACGCCGCCGGTGCAGACGTCCGGCGACGTGCAGGTGATCTGGTCGTTGCAGGTCCGGCCGTCGGGAGCGGTCGGGTTGGAGCAGGTTCCGGTCGCCGGGTTGCAGACGCCCGCGTCATGGCACTGGTCCGATGCGGTGCAGGTGACCGCAGCGCCGGTGCAGGCGCCGCCCTGGCAGGCGTCGTTCAGCGTGCAGAGACTGCCGTCGTTGCAGGCGAGCCCGTTCGCCGCCGTCGCACAGGTGTTGTCGGCGCAGACGGTCACGTCGCTCAGGGTCGGCGTCGCGCCGGCGAGCGTCGTGCCGAGAGTGGCCCTCCAGCGCAGGTAGCGGCCGTTGAAGAATCCCGCGGTCAGAGTCGCGGGGCTGGTGGTGAAGAAGGTGCCGGAGGTCCCGTCGGGCCCGACGAAGGTGAACGGCCCCGCCGGGCTGTTGCTGGTCGCCGCCTGGAACCGGAGCGTCGTGCTGGCCGGCGTCGTCCCAGTCCAGGACAGCGTCGACCAGTGGGCCGGCGTGAGCGGCAGCGGGTTCCCATCCTTGACGGTCGAGGTCAGGTCGGCCGCGGTGTTGATGAAGGTCGGCTTCACCCATGCGACGAAGTCGTTGTCCGCCGCGCTGGTCGCGACGGTGGAGCAGGTCCAGGTGCTGCCGCTGTTGGTCGAGGTGCAGCGCCGGCCGCCCGGGTAGACGTCGCCGTCGCCGCCACCGGTCGTGGTGCCGGAGGAGACGTAGGCCTGCGACCCGCTGCGTGCCGCGGCGAGGCGGAAGACGACCGCATAGACCGTTCCGGCGTTCACGGTGACCGGTGACGCGAAGTTCGCGCTGGTCCAGGTGCCGGCGCCGCCGTCGTTGAACCCCGGCAGCACCACCGACGCGAGATCGGCGCCGCTCGGAAGGTTGGAGGTCGTGTTCCGGATCGAGACGGTGATGTTCGGGTTCGCGCCG
>DATKFL010000302.1:0-2119 GCA_035511355.1 Dongiaceae bacterium | reverse complement strand
CCGGGTCTGAAGGCACGGTCGCGGCCGGGCCGCCGTGATAGCCTCCTCCCGACCCGGGTCGCACCCCCCGGGTCGACACTCCCCGGAGGAGGGGTTCCATGCAGACGAAGACTCTGAGCATCGCGGCGGCATTGCTGATGGCGTCGGGCCTGGCGTGGGCCAGCGGCGGCGGGCCGGCGGGCGGCGGCAGCGGCGGGATGACGGGCGGGTCGGCGCGCATGACGCCGGAGCAGCAGGCGGCGGCGCACTACAACAACGGCCTGAAGGCGCAGGAGAAGGCCGACAAGCTCACCCAGGAAGCGGCGGCCGCGACCGACCCGAAGGATCGCGACAAGGCGCAGTCGCACGCGGCCAAGGCGTACGAGAGCGCGCGCGGCGACTTCGAGAACGCCATCAAGAAGGATCCGAAGATGTACGCGGCGCACGGCGCGCTCGGGTACGTCAAGCGGCGTCTCGGCGATTTCAACGGCTCGCTCGAGTCGTATGGACGGGCGCTCGATCTCAAGCCGGGATACACGCCGGCCATCGAATACCGCGGCGAGGCCTACCTGGGGCTCGGCCGGATCGAGGACGCCAAGTCGGCCTACATGCAGCTGTTCAGCGCCGACCGCAAGCGCGCCGACGAGCTGTCGGCGGCGATGAGCAAGTGGGTCGAGGCGAAGCAGAAGGATCCGGCCGGCGTCGATCCGAAATCGGTCGAGGAGTTCTCCGGCTGGCTCAACCAGCGGATGGAGATTGCCAAGCAGACGGCGGCGCTGCTCCCCTCGAAGGATGCGCGCTGGTGAACTGAGTGAGGTCGGGATTCCTTGCGGCGACCGTCCTGACCGGGGCGGTCGCCGCAATCGCGTTCGGGGGGATGCGCGGGGGCGCGGACCAGGCGGGCGCGCCGGGAGCGGCGCCACCTCCGGCGTGGGAATGGCAGTTGCCGCGCGGTTTTCCAGTGCCGCGGGTGCCGGCCGACAACCCGATGTCGGCGGCGAAGGTTGAGCTCGGCCGGCGCCTGTTCTACGACCGGAGGCTCTCCGGAAACGGGAAGCAGGCCTGCGCGTCCTGTCATCGGCAGGCGCTGGCCTTCACCGACGCGCATCCGCAGGCCGAAGGATCGACGGGGGAGCGGCATCGCCGCAGCGCGATGAGTCTCGCCAACGTCGCCTACGCGACCTCCCTGACGTGGGCGGATCCCGGCACGCGCCGACTCGAGGACCAGATGCTGGTGCCGATGTTCGGCACTCACCCGATCGAACTGGGGATGACGGGCCACGAGGTCGAGATCCTGGAGCGGCTGCGCCGCGAGCCGCTCTACCCGCCGATGTTCGCGGCGGCGTTCCCCGGCGAGGCGCAGCCGGTCGGCTTCGACAACGCGCGGCGCGCCATCGCGACGTTCGAGCGGACCCTCATCTCCGGCGGCTCGGCCTACGATCGGCTGGTGTACGGCGGCGACCCGAACGCGCTGGGCGACGCGGCCTGGCGCGGGATGCGGCTGTTCTTCTCGGACCAGCTGGCCTGCTCGCGCTGCCACGCGGGGCCGACCTTCTCCGGCCCGATCGACTTCGAAGGGGCCGAGGAGCTGAAGCCGCCGCCGGCGCCGCGCTTCCACAACACCGGTCTGTACGATCTCGACGGCCGCGGCGCCTACCCGGCATCCGATACCGGCCTCCGCGATGTCACCGGTCGCCGCCGCGACATGGGGAAGTTCAAGGCGCCGACGCTCCGGAACATCGCGCTCACGGCCCCCTACATGCACGACGGCAGCATCGCGACGCTGCGCGAGGTCGTCGATCACTACCGGCGCGGCGGGCGGCGCACCGCGGCGGTCGGTGCTCCCACCCCGCCGGCGGGGAAGAATCGGGCAAAGGATCCGCTGGTCGCCGGTTTCGTCATGACCGAGTCGGAGATCGACGACCTGATCGCCTTTCTCGAGTCACTGACCGACGAGGAGTTCCTGCGCGATCCGCGCTTCGCCGATCCCTGGGGCGAATGAGCCCTCACGCGGGCGCTCACGACGTCGCCAGACGACGTATCCGGGGCATTGATCCGGGGTGTCCGGGTTGGCGAACACCGCCTGGACCTCGAATTCCGGCGCGAGGTGCCCGCTGCCGCTCCTGGCGAGGTAGTGGTC
>DATKFL010000301.1:0-5332 GCA_035511355.1 Dongiaceae bacterium | reverse complement strand
GATCCGCGCCTCGCCGAAGGGCCGCGCCCCGGCGGGGGCGACGCCGGCCTCGACCGCGCCGCTCGCGCCGTGGGCGATGCCTTGCGCCAGGCCGTCTGGGATCCAATCGCCGAAAGGCTCGGTGGTGCCGCGCTCCTCCTGGTGGTAACGGACGGCGCCCTGCAGCAGATCAGCCTGGCAACCCTGCCGGATCGCGGCGATCGGTTCGTGATCGACACGACACCGCCGATTCACTACCTGGGAGCGGAACGCGATCTGGTGCGCCTGCGCGCGCCGGCGCCGCGTGGTCGTGGCGCGCTCTTCGTCGGCGGGGTCGATTTCGACGCGCCGGCGCGCGCGGCGACCGATCGCGGACCGTCCGAAGCACGGCCGCCGGCGCCCGAAAGATTCGACCCTCTCCCGGGGACGCGGGCCGAGGTGGAGACGCTCCGCACGCTCCGGCCCGACGCGGAGTCGCCCGAACTGCTCACCGGGGCGGCCGCGACCACCGCGGCATTTCGCGCCCTCGCTCCCGGCCGCCGGCTCCTGCACCTGGCCACGCACGCCTGGTTCATGGGCACCGCAGGCGCCCCTTCGATCCTCGCCGACCGGCGTCTCCTTTCATCCGGCGTCGCGTTCGCGGGCGCCAACCGGCCGGGAGGGGACGGCATCCTGATTGCCGATCAGATCGCGGCGCTCGATCTCTCGGCCGCGGAGTGGGTGGTGCTCTCGGCCTGCGATACCGGTTCAGGTCACCTCCTGGGGAGCGAAGGAGTGATCGGCCTGCGGCGGGCGTTCGAGCGCGCCGGGGCGCGCACCGTCGTCACGTCGCTGTGGCCGGCCGACGACGGCGCGGCGCGCCTCTGGATGCGGGCGTTGTACGACGCGCGGGCGGCGGGTCGATCGACGCCCGACGCGGTCCGCGACGCATCCCTGCAAATCCTCGAGCAGGCACGACGGTCGGGACGGACGCCGCATCCTTATTACTGGGGCGCGTTCGTCGCCGCCGGTGACTGGCGCTAGGGTTCCAGCGCGACCAGCCGGCCGTCCTGCCAGACGTAAGTCGCGACGCCGGGCGCCGGCGCCGGGATCGTGAGCCGCATATGGTTTGGCTCGAGGAAATGGATCGTTCCGTAGCGCGCCTCGATCGTGGTGCCGGGGTCGGCGGGGCCGGGGATGAGATTGCGCGAGTCGAGGCGCTCCGGCACGAGGAGATCGATGCTCACGCCGTCGGGGCCCGGGCGGACCGCTTCGGCCGGCGTCCCGGCGAGGTCGTCCGCGAAGCTGGTGGGGTAATCGAGATAAGTGACGAACTCGACCGCCACCGGTCTTCCGCCGAGCGCCTCGATCGCGGCGGCGTATTCCATCCCGACCGGCATGCCGCGCACGCGGCGCGGCAGATTCGCCACGACCAGGGTACGCACCCCGGGCTGACGGCTGGCCGCGGCGAGATCGGACCCGATCGCCGCGCTGGCGCGCGACGCCGCCCGCCATCCGATCCAGTGATCGATCGATGCCGCCGTCCAGACGAGCGCCAGGAGGCCGGCGATCGTGACGGCCGCGCGCCGGCCGGTGGCCAGGAGGAGCGCCGCCAGCGCCAGCGCCGACGCGGCCCCCGGCAGCAGGAACGACCAGGCGGGAAACCAGAGCAGCGACGGCAGCGCGAGAACGACGAAGATCAGGCAGGCCCACCCCGCGATCGGCGGAACCCTTCCCGCACGAGTCCGGGCGGCGCCGGCGAGCAGCGCCGCCAGGAGCGCGGCGGCCGCCACCGCGATCGCGCCGAGCGCCCCGATCCCGAAGAGGAGCCGAGGGCCGTCGAGGAAATGGTCGATCCGCGCGGGGATGATCGCGACGGCCGCGTAGCGCAGGAGATTCACCGCGAATCCCCCGCCGGCCGGCGCGCCCAGCGCGACCCCCGGGGGCCCGAGGACCAGCGGGCGCAGCCACAGAAAGTGCAGGAGGACGATCGCGGCGAGCGGCGCCAGGCCACGGAGGATCTCTCCCCGCGGGGGCGGACGCCGATCGCGGGCCCAGCCGATCGCCAGGAGGACCGCCGGAAGGCTGAGCGTCGCCTCCCGGCTCATCAGCGCCGCCTCGAACAGCACCAGCGAGGCGAACGGCAGGCCGAGGCTCCGCACCCGCCACCGGTCGTAGGCCAGCATCGCGGCGAAGAAGAACGTCGCCGCGATCGCGTCGCCGCGCGCCGCGATCCAGGCGACCTCGACGATCCGATGCGGGTGCAGGGCGAAGAGAAGCCCGGTCAGCGCGGCGAGGCGGCGATCGCCGAGGTGACGCTGCACGAGCGCCATCACGAGCGCGGTCGACGCCACGACGAAGACGAGGTTCGTCAGGTGCCACGGCAGGGGCCAGGTCCCCCAGAGCGCATGGTCGAGGACGAAGCTCGCCTGCGGCACCGGACGGAAGGCGCCGAACGGCGTCGGCCCCATGAGATCGCGCGCGCGGGTGCGCAGGTTCGCCCAGTCGTCCGAGAGGAACGGCACGAAGAACGACGGCAGCGCCGCGACGGCGGCCGCGACGAGCGGCCAGCGCGGCAGCCCCCGCGGGAGGTCGGCGTCGGCCACCCGGCTCAGTGTCCCGGATCGGCCGGCGCGGGGCGGGTGCCGGGGGAGAGGCTCATCGGGCCGGGATCATAGCGCCCCCGCGGCGCGCGGCGGGCAACCTTCCCGCAGGGGGAGCGTATAGACTGCGACCCTTTGGCAGGCGGCCCCCGAGGGGGCCGCGCGAGACGAGGAGGCTTCGATGACGAGCGGGAGACGGAGTGTGCGTTGGTACCTGGCGCTGGCGGCGGTCGCGGCGCTGTCCCCCGCGGGCCTCCGGGCCGCGGACGAGCCGAAGGAGGCGAAGCCGGAGGAGAAGCCGGCCGAGGCGGCGGCACCCAAGGAGGAATCGTCGGTCACCGACCACACGATGTCGATCGCCGGCCAGTCGATCCCGTACAAGGCGACCGCGTCGACCCTCCTGCTCAAGAACGAGAAGGACGAGCCGACCGCGCTCCTCTACTCGACCGCCTACGTCCGGAGCGACGTGAAGGATCTCTCGAAGCGGCCGGTGGCCTTCCTGTACAACGGCGGGCCGGGGTCCTCCTCGATCTGGCTGCACATGGGTTCGTTCGCGCCGAAGCGGGTGATCACCGCGAACGCCGCCGCCACGCCGCCCGCGCCGTACCGGCTGGCGGACAACGGCTGGTCGCTGCTCGATCGCGCCGATTTGGTGTTCATCGACCCGGTCGGCACCGGCTTCAGTCACGCGGTCGGCAAGGCGCAGGACAAGGACTTCTGGGGCGTCGACGCGGACGTCCGATCGCTCTCGCAGTTCATCGTCGCCTGGGTGAACCGCAACAACCGGTGGAACTCGCCGAAGTTCCTGATCGGCGAGTCGTACGGCACGTTCCGATCGGCGGCGCTCGCGAACGCCATGCAGTCGCGCGACGGGCTCTACTTCAACGGCCTGGTGCTGGTCTCGAACGTCCTCGACCTCGGCACCATCTCGTTCCTGCCGGGCGTCGACATGTCGTACGTCTTCTACCTGCCCTCGTACGCCGCCACCGCCTGGTACCACAAGATGATCAAGGAGCGGCCGGAGGACCTGAACGGCTTCCTCGCGGACGCCCGGCACTGGGCCGAGACCGACTACGCCACCGCGCTCATGAAGGGGGCGCGACTGACCGCTTCCGAAAAGACGGCCGTGGCGCGCGCGCTCGCCCGCTACACCGGTCTGTCCGAGGACTACCTGGTCAAGGCCGACCTGCGGGTGAACTTGCAGCAGTTCATGCAGGAGCTGCAGCGGGCGCGCGGCCTGACCACCGGCCGGCTGGACGCGCGCTTCTCCGGGCCGACCTACGACCTTCTCGGGGAGTACGCCAACTACGATCCTCAAGACACCTCGATCACCGGCGCGTTCACCGCGGTGTGGAACGCCTACGTGCGCGAGGAGCTGAAATTCGGCCGCGACAAGATCTACAAGACCGGCGCCGACGGAGCGGGGGAGAACTGGGACTGGAAGCGCGCCGGCGGCGGCGGGTTCGGCTTCCCCGGCACGCCGAACGTCGAAGGGGACCTGATCCAGGCGATGATCGCGAACCCGCACCTCAAGGTCGAGGTCGAGAACGGCATCTACGATCTGGCGACGCCTTTCTTCGCGACCGAATACACCATGGAGCACCTCGGCCTGCCGGAATCGCTCCAGAAGAACATCAAGCAGCAGTACTACGAGGCGGGCCACATGATGTACGTGCGCGACGAGGAGCTGGCGAAGCTGAAGGCCAACGTCGCCGCGTTCATCGAGTCGGCGTCGAATCGCTGAGGCGGGCGAACAGGGCGCGCCCCTCGGCGGCGGCCGGCGCGAACTCCGCGTCGGCCGCGCGCCGGGCGGCGAGGAAGCGCGCCACGGCGAGACCCGCCCCTTCGCGGCACCCGGTCTTCTCCTGGAGCCGGGCGCGCGCCAGGAGCGCCGGCGCGGTGTACGGCAGGTCGAACACCGCGCCGCGCAGGAACGACGCGTACCAGGGGATCGCCTCTTCGGGTCGTCCGGTCGCCTCGAGCCACTGCGCCAGCGCCCAGCGCTCGTCGCACTGCGCGTAGAGGGGCGACGGCGGCTCAAGGTCGAACCGCACCGGCCGGCGCGCGTCGAGGAGCGCCTCGAGCGCCCGGTCGCGCCGCCCCGCCTCCCAGTCGACGCGCGCCACAAGACCGTCCGCGAGCTCCCGCGCGAGGACGGCGACGTCGTCCGGCGCCGGCGCGGCGCGCAGCGCGTCGGCCCGGGCGCGCACCTGGTCCATCTCCCCCAGTCGCGCCGCCAGAAGACCGAGGAGGTACTCGCGATGCAGTCCGTGCAGGTCAGCGCGCGGCAGGAGGCGCGCGACCGGCTCCGGCGCCGCGCGGGGCGGGGCCGGGCGCCAGCGTTGCAGCTCCCCGACCAGCGACCGCAGCGCCGCGGCCCCGGCCGGCGCGACCGGCCAGGCGGCGAACAGCGCGCGCTGCACGAGAGCCTGGTCGGGGTCGAGCCGCGCCAGTGATTCGAGCGCCGACTCCGCCGCGGCGCGCCGGCCGCGCGCCGCTTCCAGGTGGGCGACGGCGACGAACCCGAGGAGGCGCGCCTCGACCGACCGTGCCGGGTCGGTGAGCGCCCCGGTCAACCGCAGCGCCCCTTCGAAGTCGGCGAGGCAGCCGCCGACCGAGCGCACCGTCCAGTAGGCGGTGGCGTCGGTGGAATGCCGGAGCTCCTCGACGATGCCGTCGAGCGCCGCCGCGTCGCCGGCGGCGCAGGCCAGGAGGGCCCGCGCCCAGAGCCAGGCCTCGCCGCGCGGCTCGAGCGCCTGGAGCCGGTGGCC
>DATKFL010000300.1:0-5372 GCA_035511355.1 Dongiaceae bacterium | reverse complement strand
AGCGCGTTTCTCCAGATTGCCCCGGACGGCGCGGTCACCCTCTGGGCGAGCCGCTCCGAGATGGGCCAGGGGGTGCGCACGTCGCTGCCGATGATCCTCGCCGAGGAGATCGGCGCTGACTGGGGGAAGGTGAAGATCGAGCAGGCCTGGAACGATCCGCGGTTCGGCGAGCTCGACACCGGCGGGAGCGACAGCACCCGCTCGATGTACGAGCCGCTCCGAAAGGCCGGGGCCACCGCGCGCGCCATGCTGACCGCCGCGGCCGCGGCGCGTCTCAACGTGCCGGCCGCCGGGCTGCAGACCGCGAACGGCCTGGTCATCCATGCCCCGACCGGACGCAAGCTGCCGTTCTCCGATCTGGTCGCCGCGGCGGCGGCGCTGCCGGCGCCCACCGACCCCCCGCTCAAGGACCCGAAGACCTACACCATCGTCGGGCGCGCGATGCCGCGCACCGATTCGATCGCCAAGGTCGACGGCAAGGCGATCTACGGCATCGACGTCGTCCTGCCGGGGATGCTGTACGCGGCCGTCGTCCTGCCGCCCACCTTCGGCGCCGTCCCCGACGCCTTCGACGAGGCGAGCGCGAAGAAGATCCCCGGCGTGAAGGGTGTCGTCCGGTTCCGGCGCGGCTTCGCGGTGCTCGCCGACAGCACCTGGGCGGCGTTCAAGGGGCGCGACGCCCTGGTGGCGCGCTTCCGCGAAACCGAGACGCGCAAGGAATCGTCCGCCGCGATCCGGCAGCGCGCGGAGGCGGTGCTCGCCGGCGACGGCCTGGTGCTGCGCGCCGACGGCAACCTGGCGACCGCGATGGCGTCGGCGGCGCGCCGGATCGAGGCGACCTACGAGATCCCGTTCCAGGCGCACGCCGCCATGGAGCCGACCAACGCCACCGCGGAGGTGAAGGACGGCCGCTGCACCATCTGGGCGCCGGCGCAGACCCCGTCGTGGGCGCGCACCGAGCTGCAGACGCTCCTCGGTCTGCCGGCCGAGGCGATTCGGATCAACATCACCTTCCTCGGCGGCGGCTTCGGCCGCCGGATCAACCCCGACTTCATCCTCGACGTCGCCGAGATTGCCAAGGCGGCCGGCGCGCCGGTGAAGATGACCTGGAGCCGCGAGCAGGATCTGACCCACGACTACTACCGCCCCTGGGCGCTGCACAAGATGGCGGCGGCGATCGATCCGGAGGGGCGGCCGACCGCCTGGCGGCACCGGTTCGCCTCCACCTCGATCAGCCTGTTCTACGACCCGGCGACCAAGCAGCCGGAGTCCGACGAGCTCGGCGGCGCCGCCGACCTGCCGCACGCCATCCCGAACGTGATGGTCACCTACAGCCCGATCGACACGCCGGTGCCGCGCGGCTGGTGGCGCTCGGTCGACTCCTCGGGAAACGCCTTCGTGGTTGAGTCGTTCCTCGACGAGATCGCGGCGCTGGTCGGCAAGGATCCGCTGCTCCTCCGGCAGGATCTCCTGCGCGAGCCGCGCACCATCAAGTACCCCGGGCCGTGGGTGCAGGAGACCGCGCGCCTCAAGGCGGTCCTCGATCTCGCGGCGCAGAAGGCATCGTGGGAGGCGCCGCTGCCGGCGGGCCAGGGGCGCGGCGTCGCGGCGCACTTCTCGTTCCGTTCCTACTGCGCCATGGTCGCGGAGGTCGAGAGCGACGGCCGGTCGTTCGTGAAGGTGAACCGGATCGTCGCGGCGGTCGACTGCGGCCGGGTGATCAACCCCGGCCTGGTGGCGGCGCAGATGGAGAGCGCCGTCATCTTCGCCCTCTCCGCCGCGATGAAGGGGTCGATCACCGTCTCCGACGGCCGCGTCGTCGAGCAGAACTTCAACACCTTCGAGTTGATGCGCATCGACGAGGCGCCCAAGGTCGAGACCTACATCGTGCCGTCGATCGCACCGCCGACCGGCGTCGGCGAGCCGGGGGTGCCGGTCGTGGCGCCGGCGGTGTTCAACGCGGTCTACGCCGCCACGAAGAAGCGCATCCGGAAACTGCCGTTCACGATCGGCGCCTTCGCGTCGGCCTGATCGGAGGAGAGCCCGCCGCGATGGCTGCGCCGGAAGACGCCAGCACCCCCGCCGCCATCGAGGCGCGCCTGCGGCGCGGTCTCGCCCCGGATCACCTCGAGATCGCCGACGAGAGCGCCCGGCACGCCGGGCATGCCGGCGCCGCGTCGGGCGGCGGCCACTACCGCGTGCTGGTGGTCGCCGGGGTGTTCGAGGGGCGCGGGCGGGTCGAACGGCACCGCATGGTCTACGACCTGCTCTCCGACCTGATGCCGGCGGCCATCCACGCCCTGGCGCTCAGGACGATCGCCCCGTCGGAGTGGCCGGTGTCGTGAGCCCGCGCGCCAAACAGGTCTCGCCGCGCTATCGCCGCCGCGTCGAGGTGCGCTATGTCGGCGCCGGCTATCCGGAGCGGGTCGGCTTCTCGGGCAACATTTCGCTCAGCGGCATGATGCTGCGCACGCCGGTCGTGCTGCCGCCCGGCACGATCCTGACCCTCGACATCTACTTCCCGGCGCAGATCCTGCGCCTCGAGGGGCGGGTGATGTGGGCGCGCGAAGGGCCGATGACGCTCTTGTCGACCGGGCGGATCGGGATGGGGATCCGGTTCGTCGATCCGCCCGAGGAACTGGCGGCGATGATCAGCACCCACTGAGAGCCGGCGTCACGGTCGCCGGGCGGCCACCCGCCCCTACGGACAGGGCGAAGAGTTCACCCGCGGCACGCCGTCGGAGGTGTTGCCGAGCGATCCCTCGACGCCGTTCCAGACGCCGGTGACCAGGTAGAAGAACCCGCTCCCCGCGACCGGGATCGCCGCATCGCTGAAGCTCGGCGTCGGCAAGCCCGGGGCGAGGCAGGAGCCGTAGTATCCCGGCGCGTTGAGCGACAGGTCGCCGCGGTACAGGTTGTAGGTGGTCGCGGTCGGAAGCGCGGTCCAGCCGAACGAACCGGTGGTGTTGGTCGGCATGAGATCCGGGATGTTCTGCACCGCCCGGTTCGCCATCCCGAGGGCGTCGACCTTGCCGTAGCCCCAGTTGTTGTTCGGCACCGGCAGCGGCACGAACGAGTCGACCCGCGCCGTGCCGGTGGCGAGCGTCCGGAGATCGATCGCGTCGAGGTTCGGGTTGAGCGCCAGGATCTGCGCGTAGATGCCGGCGACGTGCGGCGACGAGAACGAGGTCCCCGGGAGCGCCATGTGCTTGCCGTCGGGCACGATGAGCGTCACGGAGACCGTATAGGGCATGGGAGCGGTCGCGGCGTCGTTCGAAAGCGTCGACACGATGGCCTCGGCAGGCGCCATGATCTCGGGCTTGACCCGGCCGTCGCGGGTCGGGCCGCCGCTCGAGAAGGAGGCGAGAGAGCCGGCGGGCGGCCCGTTCGGCGGATTCTCAAACACGTAGCTGTTGCCGTTGATACTGGTCCAGAAGGGCTTGGTGTTGTAGCCGCCCACCGTCGTCACGTCGAACGCGGTGCCCGGCACCGAGATGTTGCGCGCGTCCTCGGGGGCGGTCCAGATCGCCTCGGCCGGAGGATTGCCGAACGACGAGAACCAGATCCAGGCGTCGTAGCGTCCTCCCTGGGTGATGCTGTTCCCTCGCACGCGCAGCTGCCAGTTGCCGCGGCAGGGGGCGCTGACGCCCTGATCGTCCACCTCCATGTCGAAGAAGCGCGCGCCGTTCGGCGCGGGTGACGACGAATCGTCGATCAGCATCGTGCCGCTCGAGGTGCTGGACGAGACGAGCCCCAACCCGGTCGTCTGCGACAGCGTCAGCGTGGTGGTCCCGCACGGAGCTGCCGGAGGATCGGCGATCGTCACGGTCAGGTTGTCGCCGTTGTTGTACCAGAGCTGCCAGGCGATGGCGTCGTTGAACGCCCCCGCGAGCGGCGTGTAGGCAGGGATGTTGAACGTGTGCGTGTTGGTGGCGCCCGCCGCCACCGTGCCGCCGACGTGGATCGCGTGGCCGCGCTCGTTCCCCGCGGACTTCACCACCGCCTTGCCGGGGATGCCGGCGCCGATCAGTGCGTCGATGGTCATTTCGTCGATGTCGGAACCGTCGTGCCCGCCGAACTGCGAGCCGAGTGACATGTTGACGACATACGGCTCCCCGAGGCTCGCGGCCATCGCGTCGATGAACTCGAGCCCGCCGCTCAGGTCGAAGCAGGTGGCGCAGTCGCTGGGGTCGTTCGGTTCGGGGAAGGTCTTGACCACGATGATGTCGGCCTCGGGGGCCATGCCGACGTAGACGTTTGCCGGCTTCCCGTTGCCGGTCCCGCGGCCGTTCCCGGACGAGACGCCCAGCGTGTGGGAGCCATGTCCGTCCATGTCGGGCGCCGTGATCGTCGGCCCGCCGGTGAGCGCCGCGTTGATCTGCGCCTCGGTGTAGAGGCAGCCGGTGTCGAACGGCGGCGGGGGCGGTGTCCCGACGCAGTTGTCGTCCTGGTTCCAGATGTACTTGATGCGCGTCGTGCCGTCCGGCTTGCGGAAGTCGTCGTGGTGCCAGTCGACGCCGGTGTCGATCGAACCGACGATGACGCCGCGGCCGCGCGAGCCGTAGGTCGTTTCGACGTTGGTCGAGCGCACCTCGACGCGGCTGACGTCGAGCTCCTTCTCATAGACGCGCGCGGCCTGCATCCGGACGACGCCCGGGAGGCTCGCGATCTCCTCGACCCGGGAGATCGGCAGCATCGCCGTCGCGAAGCCGTCGAGCTTTCCGTAGGTCCTGATCCCCATCTGCTCGATCGTCTGGCGGGTCGCGGGATCGACCTGCATCCGCACCCGGACCGACGGCACGCCGTCCCTGGTGAACGCGACCACCGAGCGCTTGTAGAAGCTCATCTCGTCGGCGGAAATGGCGTCCGGGCGGCCGTGCTCGCGGGCCGCCTTCTCGGAGGCCTTGATCATCCGGTGCAGCATCGCGTCGACTGACGGTTTCTTCCGCTCGGTGCGGGCCGGGAACGTGGCGAGAACCGTCAGCCCCAGAAGCACGAGGGCCAAGCGGGTGATGGACGTGCTACGGCGCATCGGCGACTCCAATCCGTGACGGGTCACGGGGCTGTGGATGGTTGTTCGAAGCCTATACGTACGACAGAGTTAGATGGTTTTCAACCACGAAGTGAGTGTCCGAGTGACGGTTCGATGACACCCCGGGCCCGGCGGAGGGCCTCCCGATCGACCGGGATCGCCTCTCCGGCGCCCTCCAGAGCCTCGATCACCATCTCCATGGAGACATTTCCCGAGGCCCCGGGGGCGTAGGGGCACCCCCCGATACCGCCGGTGCTGGCGTCGAAAACCGTGATCCCCCGGCGGCGGGCGGCCAGGACGTTCATGACCGCCCGCTGGTCGGGGTCGTGGTAATGCATCG
>DATKFL010000299.1:0-3491 GCA_035511355.1 Dongiaceae bacterium | reverse complement strand
GCGGGCGCCATCACGGCGGTGGGCACCGACGCGGGTGCGGCTGCGGCCACGAACCCGGCCGCCGGCTCCGGGTCGTCGGCCGAGCCGGCGGCCGGCGCGGCGCGGGCGCTTCTCGATCGCGCTCTCGCCGCGGCGGGCGGCCGGCGCGCCCTCGCGGCGTCGCCGGCGTTCCAGTGGAAGGGCATGGCGGCGGTGCATGCCGGCGGGCGCGACCTCGCACTCGCCGGCACCTGGCGGCTGGTGCCGCCGCGGCAGGCGCGGGTCGAGACCTGGGAGCGGCTGCGCGGCCCGGAGTCGACGCGCACCCTCATCCTCGACGGCGCGGCCGGCTGGACGGTGCGCGAGGGGAAGACGGCGACATTGGCGCCGGCGTTCCTGGCGCACGAGGCGGCGCAGTTCCACCTCTATGCCCTGATGCGGCTGGTGCCTCTCCTCGGTCCGGAATGCCGGGTGACGGCGCTCGGCAGCGACGCCGCCGGCCGCGAGGGTCTGCGCGCCGCCTGCGCCGGCTACCCGGACGCCGATCTCCTGTTCGACGCCGACGCGCGCCTCGTCCGGATGGTCACCCGCCTCACCGACCCGGAGACCGGCAGGGAGATCGTGGAGACCGTCGATCTCGACGGCGTGATCGAGAGCCGCGGCGTGCGCTGGCCGCGCACCGTGCACCTGGCCTGGGACGGGGCGCCCTACTTCGACCTCGAGATCCTCGAGTTCGAAGCGCTCAAGGGGCTGGAACCGGCGACGTTTGCGCCGCCGCGCTGAGATCCTGCTGCTGCAGCGCCCACATGCGCGCGTACTCCCGCCCGGCCGCGAGAAGCTCCTCGTGCCGCCCGCGCTCGACGATGCGCCCCTCCTGCATCACCAGGATCTGATCGGCTCCCATCACGGTCGACAGCCGGTGGGCGATGACCAGGGTCGTGCGCCCCACCTGGATGCGGTCGAGCTCGGCCTGGATCGCCTTCTCGGAACGCGAGTCGAGCGCCGAGGTCGCCTCGTCGAAGATCAGGATCGCCGGGTTCTTGAGGAGCGCGCGCGCGATCGCGACGCGCTGCTTCTCGCCGCCCGACAGCTTCAGGCCGCGCTCCCCCACCGGGGTCTCGTACCCGTCCGGGAGGCTCATCACGAAGTCGTGGATGTGCGCGGCGCGCGCCGCCGCCTCGACCTCCTCGCGCGCGGCCGCCGGGCGTCCGTAGTGGATGTTGTAGAGGATCGAGTCGTTGAACAGCACGGTGTCCTGGGGAACGATGCCGATCGCGGCGCGCAGCGAGGTCTGGGTCACGTCGCGCAGATCGACGTTGTCGATCCGGATGCTGCCCCCGTCGACGTCGTAGAACCGGTACAGCAGCCGCGCCAGGGTCGACTTGCCGGACCCCGACGGCCCGACCACCGCCACCGTCCCGCCCGGCGGGATGACGAAGTCGACGCCGTGCAGAATCCGCCGGCGCGGGTCGTAGCCGAACTGCACCGCTTCGAACGCGAGCCGCGGCCGGGTCACCTGGAGCGGCGCGGCCCCCGGCCGGTCGCGCACGTCGGGATTCTGATCGAGGAGCGCGAACAGGCGTTCCATGTTGGTCAGCGCCTGCTTCACCTCGCGGTACATCATCCCCAGGAAGTTCAGGGGTGACGACAGCTGCAGGACGTAGGCATTGACCAGCACCAGGTCGCCGACCGTCAGGCGGCCGGCCACCACCCCCGCCGCCGCGAGCCACATCATCGCGGTCACCCCGACCGACACGATCAGCGTCTGCCCGAGGTTGAGGACCGCCATCGTCTTCTGCGACATCACGTTGGCGTCCTCGAGACGCCGCAGGTTCTCGTCGTAGCGCGTCGTCTCGTGGGTCTCGTTGTTGAAGTACTTGACCGTCTCGTAGTTGAGCAGCGAGTCGACGGCGCGCTCGTTGGCCCGGGTATCGGCCTCGACCGCGGCGCGGTAGAAGCGGGTGCGCCAGTCGGTGACCACGAACGACCAGGCGGCGTACGCGGCGAGGGTCGCCATGATGATGAGCGAGAAGACCAGGTCGTACTGCCAGAGGAGGAAGAGGGTGACCAGGAGCACTTCGGCGGCGGTCGGCACGATGGTGTAGATGCTCCAGTCCAGAAGGTCGGAGACCGCGGTCGAGCCGCGCTCGAGGTCGCGCGCCACCCCGCCGGTGCGCCGGTCGAGATGGAACCGCAGGCTCAGCCCGTGCAGGTGCCGGAACACCTTCACGGCGATCTGCCGCGACGCGCGCGCCATGACCCGCGCGAAGATCACCTGGCGGGTCTCGGTGAAGATCGTGACGCTGATGCGCGCCGCGCCGTAGGCCAGGAGGATCCCGACCGGCAGGACGAGGAGCGACCGCTCCACGTTCAGCCGGTCGACGATCTGCTTGAGCAGGAGCGGCACGAACAGGACGGCGCTCTTCGCCCCCAGGATCATCCCGAGCGACAGCAGGATGCGGCCGAGGAACGGGCGCAGGTACGGCAGCAGCGAGCGCAGGACGGCGAGCTCGCCGCCCCCCGCGGCGAACCGCCCGGGGATGCCGTCGAGGTCCTGTGAATGATCGGCCTGCGGGTGCGTGGCCATCTAGAACGTGATCTGCAGCGACGTCCGGAAGGTGGAGTCGAGCTTCTCCTTGCGCAGGTTGTCCTCGCCGAGCGTCACCTCGATCCCGCCCGAATCGACGGTCTCGTAGAACTCGTCGCCGTCCCCCGGAATCCCGTTCGGATCGACGAGACGCGCCCTCAGGATCACGTCCACCTCCTCGAGCGCCGGCTCGTTCGCCCAGGTCAGCTGCAGGCTGATCTTGAGGGCGAGGTGCCGGCTCATGTTCACCGACACCCCCTGCACCAGGTCGGCGTTGAAGTCGGAGGTGTCGCTCAGGCTGACGTTGACGGTGAAATCGTTGTCGTACACCGTCGAGGCGCCCCACTTGTCCATGAAGTCGGTCGACAGCCGCACGCCGGCGAAGCGCCCCTCCTTCTCCGGGTCCTCGACCTCCTCGACGCGGTCGGTGTACGACAGGCCGTAGGAGCTGCGGAACTTCAGGTCGTCGCGGTCGGCCCAAAGGTGCCCCAGACCGCCGAAGACGATGCTGCGGCTGACGATCCCGGTGTCGTTGTTGGTCTCCCAGGAGGCGCCGGCGTTCCAGGTCGCCTTGTGCGGCAGGTCGCCGTCGTAGCGCCCCTCGGTGAACAGCCGGGCCACGTCCGGTTCGGCGCCGGGGCGGACTTCCGTGGTGCCGAAGTTGGTCAGGGTCTCGCCCGGCTGGAAGGTGAGACCCGACTGCACCAGGAGGTAAGGGTCGTCGTTGGTCGCCGATCGGAGCCCGTCGATCTTGAAGCGGGCGCGGCCGGCCCGGGCCTTGTAGTCGAGCGTGTTCTTGAGGCCGAAGGTCTGGACGTCGGAGTTCCCCGTGGTCATGACCAGACTCAGCTCGGTGGAGTTGGTCCACCGCGGCGCCGGGGCCGGCGCGGTCGCCGCGCCAGGCGCGCTCCCCGCGGCCGGGGGC
>DATKFL010000298.1:0-7095 GCA_035511355.1 Dongiaceae bacterium | reverse complement strand
CTGCGCGACCTGCACGAGCGCTACGACGACTGGTACCTGGCGATGGCGGCGTACAACGCCGGCGAGGGGAAGATCGACCGGGCGATCGCGCGCTCGCGCTCACGCGACTTCTGGGCGATCGCCAGGACGCGCTACATCCGCGCCGAGACCAAGTCGTACGTGCCGGCGATTCTGGCGTCGATCCTGATCGACAAGTCGCCCGCCGACTACGGCTTCGACACCCTGTTCGATTCGCCGCTCGCCTGGGAGACGGTGACCGTCGACAAGCCGACCGACCTGGCGATCCTCGCGACCGGCGCCGACACCACCCTCGACATCATCCGCCTCCTGAACCCCGAGCTGCGCGGCCTGGTGACGCCGCCGAACCTGCCGACCTACGCCCTCCGGGTGCCGCACGGCTCCGGGGACGGGCTCAAGGCGCACCTCGAGACGCTGCCGGACGATCAGCGGGTCTCCTGGACCGTGTACGAGACCAAGTCGGGCGAGACCTTCACCTCGGTGGCGCGGCGCTACAAGGTGCCGGCCAAGGCGCTCGTCGAGGCCAACCCGCGCTACGCCGGGCGGCGTCTCTCGCGCGGCACGCTGCTCAACGTGCCGCTGGTCGGCGGCGCGGTCATCCCGACCGTGGTGGCGACGGAAGATCGCCCCAGCTACGAGGCGGGGGAGCGGGTCGTCCACCGGGTGCGGACCGGCGACACGCTGCACGCGGTCGCCGCGAAATACCGCACGACGGTGCCGAACCTGAAGCGCTGGAACAATCTCGACGGCACCACCATCCGCCCCGGGCAGCGGTTGATCGCCTATTACGGCGAGCGCGGCGACGGCCCGGCGACCGAGACCGACGCGCCGGTGAACGTCGCGTCCGGGCGCCTCGAGTATCGCGTGCAGACCGGCGACACGCTGTCGAGCATCGCCCGCAAGTTCAGCGCCGGCCTCGACGACCTCTGCCGGTGGAACAGCCTCGCGAAGGATGCCGTCATCAAGCCGGGCGATCGCCTGCTGGTCGGCGAGCCGCGGAGCGAGCCGGCCACCGCCGGCACGGTCAGCGTGCCGCATGCCACCCGCCCGACGGCCACCGGCAGCTCCGGCGACTCCGGCTCCGCGGTCGACGGCGGCATCCGGCACAAGGTGAAGCGCGGCGACACGCTCACCGGCATCGCGCGCCTGTACGACGTCAGCGTGCAGCAGGTGCGCGTCTGGAACGACCTCGGGCGCGAAGGCGTCATCTACCCCGGGCAGGTCCTCCGCATCGGGGCGCGGTAGGGCCGTTCGGCACCCCTCTGCTAAAATCCGCGCGGTCATGATCCGTTTCGACAGCAAGAGGCTCGGTTCCGGCGCCGCGGTGGCGCTCCTCACGGGGTGCCTGGTCGCCTGCGCCGGCGGCAGCCGCGACAGCGGCGGCGCTCCGCCACCCGCCGGTGGCGAGACGGTCGAGACCGCGCTCCAGCACGCCGACAGCGCCTTCAAGGACGGCGACTACACCGAAGCGCAGAAGGGGTACGAGGAGGCGCTCCGGATCGTGCCCGACCATCCGCGCGCCATCGTCGGTCTCGGCACCTGCGGGCTCAAGAACCGCCAGGTGAAGCGGGCGCACGATCTCCTCGTCGATCACCTGTCGCGGCACCCGGAGAACACCGCGGCGCGCCTGGTCCTGGCGCGGACTCTCGTGCGGCAGGCGGAGTTCCCGGAAGCGGCGGCGCAGCTGCGCACCGTTCTCGAGAGCGACCCCGACAACCTCATGGCGCACTACAACCTCGGCTTCATCGCCTATCGGAGCCACGACTACGACACCGCGATGCAGCATCTGCAGAAGACCCTCGCGCTCCGCCCGGATCACCCGGAGGCGCACTACACGCTCGGCCTGACCGAGATGGCGACCGGGAAGTACGACGACGCGGTCACCGAGTTCGAGAAGGCGATCGCCATCGATCCCAGGCACGTCGGAGCGCACTTCAATCTCGCGGCCGCCGCGGCGCGCGCCGGTCGCAACGACCTGGCGGAGAAGGAGCGGCGCGCCTACGCCGATCTCTCCGGTCGCAGCAAGGCCGACGCGGAAGAGTCGGCCCAGGTCAAGGCGGCGAGCCTGAAGGCGGTCGAAGCCCTCATGGCGGAACGTTACGAGGAGGCCCTCGCGGAGTACCAGACGCTGCTCGCGGCGCACCCGCAGTACGCGCCGCTCTACAACGACATCGGCCGGGTGCAGCTGAAACTGGGGCGGCGCACCGAAGCGCTCGAGTCGCTGAAGCAGGCGGTGACGCTCGACCCGACGCTGAGCGAGCCGCATTACCTGCTTTCGAACCTCTATCACCAGATGGGGGACGACGCGGCGTCGACCCGCGAACGCGCCACGTTCGCCGCGCTCGAGACCATCCCGGAAGGGAAGTCGGCCTACTGATGCGCGGACCGGTGGCGGCGGTCGGGGCGATCCTGGCGATCCTGACGATGGCGCGCGCGGCGCTCACCGCGCCGCCGGCCGCTCCGCCGGTTGGCGCGCGCTACACCGAGGTGACGACGGCGGCCGGGATCGCGTTCCAGCACCGGCACGGCGGGCAGGGGCGCAAGTACTACATCGAGACCACCGCCGCCGGGCTCTGCTGGTTCGACTACGACGGCGACGGATGGCAGGACCTGTACTTCGTGCAGAGCGGACCGCTCCCGGGACAGCCGCGCCCGCCGTCGCTCGGGTTCTCGACCCTGTATCGCAATCTCGGCGACGGCCGTTTCGAGGACGTGACCGCGAAGGCGGGCGTGGCGAACGCGGCGGGCTACGGCAGCGCCTGCACCAGCGCCGACTACGACGGCGACGGCGACGCCGATCTCTACGTGACCAACTTCGGGCCGTCGGTCCTGTACCGCAACAACGGCGACGGCACCTTCACCGACGTCACCGAGGCGGCGGGCGTGAAGGACGGCCTGTACGCCGCGAGCGCCGCCTGGGCCGACTACGACCTCGACGGAAGGCCCGACCTGTACGTCGCGAACTACGTCGATTTCACCATGAACGATCAGAAGTACTGCGGCGATCTGGCGGCCAACCGGCGCTCCTACTGCCACCCGGACGCCTACGGCGGGCTTCCCGACATGCTGTTCCACAACGAGGGGAACGGGAAGTTCAAGGAGGTGGCGCGCTCCGCCGGCATCTGGGACCCGATCGGCAAGAGCCTCGGCGTGGTCTGGGTCGACTTCGATCGCGACGGTGACGACGACCTGTACGTGGCCAACGACGCCACGCCGAACATGTTCTACCGCAACGACGGCAACGGACGGTTCACCGACATCACCCTCATCGCCGGGGTCTGCTGCAGCGAGGACGGCACGCCGCAGTCGGGGATGGGGACCGACGCCGCCGATTACGACGAGGACGGGTTCCAGGACCTCTTCGTCACCAACCTGAGCAACGAGCCGAACGAGCTGTACCGCAATCTCGGCGGCAAGGGGCCGTTCGCGATCGTGTCGTACCCGAGCGGCCTCGCGGAGCCGAGCCTCCTGATGACCGGGTGGGGGACCGCGTTCCTCGACTTCGACAACGACGCCGATCTCGACGTCGTGGTGACCAACGGCCACCCGATGGACGACATCGCGACGGTGTCGGACATCATGTCGTACGCGCAACCCGCGTCGTTCTACGTCAACGACGGCGCCGGTCGGTACCGCGAGCGCGGCGCCGAGATCGGCGACTACTTCAAGCGCGCCGACGTCGGGCGCGGGCTGGCGGTGGCCGACTACGACAACGACGGCGACCTCGACCTGGCGCTCAATCCGAACAACCGCCCGGGGATCCTGCTCCGGAACGATGGCGGAAGCGCGGCGGGACACTGGCTGAGCGTGCGCCTGACCGGGGTGAAGGCGAACCGCGACGGGCTCGGGGCGCTGGTCACCGTGACCGCCGGCGGCAAACGCCAGGTGAAGGAGGTCCGGAGCGCCTCGTCCTACATGTCGCAGAACGATCTGCGGCTGCATTTCGGCCTGGGCGCCGCGACCCGGGTCGATCAGATCGAGGTCCGCTGGCCCGGGAAGCCGCCGCGGGTCGAGAAGGTCGGCCCGCTCCCCGCCGACCAGTTCGTGACTCTCAAGGAGGGCCTGGGAGTCGTCGAGAAGCGTCCGCCCGGCCGCTGACGCCGGGCTCAGGCGAGATCGGCGATCGACTCGACGACCAGCGCTCCCTCGGGAGCGTCGCGCCCGTCCCAGCGGCCGGTGCGCACCAGGACGACCCGGCATCCCGCCCCGAGACCGCCCCGCCCGTCGGCCTCCGCATCGTCGCCGACCACGACCGCGTCCGACGCGGGGAGCCCCAGCGCACCGAGCGCCAGGGAGAAAAAGGGAGCCGCGGGCTTCCCGACCAGGAGCGCCTCGCGACCCGAGGCCGCCTCGATCGCGGCGACGTAGGCGCCGACGTCGAGCATCGGCGCCGCGCCGTCGGGGGTCCACCAGGGATTCCGGTGCAGCGCCACCAGTCGGGCGCCGTCGCGCACCAGCCGGAAGGCCTCGGAGAGCGTCCGGTGCGTGAAGGCGTCGCCGAGGTCGCCCAGGACGACCCAGTCGGGCCTGCGCCGCGTCTCCTCGACCCCCTCGAGGTCGACGCGCGCCTCCGGAGTCACGAACAGCGCGGCGCGCGATCCGCCCGCCTCGAGGATCATCCGGCGCGCCAGGAGGGCCGGCGTCAGCACCGCGTCGTCGTCGATCGCCAACCCGGCGGCGCGCAGGCGCCGCCCGACGTCGGAGCGACCCTGCCGGCTGGTGTTGGTCAGCAGGCGCAGGGAGAGACCACGCGCGCCGAGCCGCGCGACCGCATCCGGAGCGCCGTCGATCGCACGGTCGCCGTCGAGCAGCGTCCCGTCGATGTCGAGGAGAAGCCCGCGCGGCGGCGGGGGACCGAGTCGATCGAGTGCGGGCATGCGCGTCGAGCCTCAGGCGGCCGAGCGCAGCGCCTCGACCGGCGCCATGCGCGCCGCCTTCAGAGCCGGGTAGATGCCGTACAGGACGCCGAGCGCCACCGAGAGCAACAGCGCGAACAGGATACCGAAGATCTTGATCGGCAGGCCGCCGGCGAAGAATTGCGCCACCATCTGGGTGAGGCCGACCCCGGCGGCGACGCCGAGCGAGCCGCCGACCAGCGCCAGGACCGTCGATTCCACCAGGAACTGCATGAAGACCTGCGTGTCGGTGGCGCCGATCGCCTTCCTGAGGCCGATCTCGTAGAGCCGCTCGCCGATCGAGATCAGCATCACCGACAGGAGCCCGATCCCGCCGACGACCAGCGAGATGCCGGCGATGGTCCCCAGCACGATCCGCCACGATCGCAGGACGGTCTTGATCTCCTTGCGCACCTTGAGCATCTCCTGGGCGATGTTCTCGACCCGGTAGTCCTCGGCGCCGCGGTGCGCCGCCTTGAGGGACGCCAGCGCCTCGGCCCGGAGGTCGCTCAGTCGTTCGGGATGGTCGGTCTTCACCGCGATGTACGACAGCGGTTCGTCGTCCCCGGTGACGTAGGCGCGCAGGGTCGCGAGCGGGACGTACAGCCCCTCCATCTCCTCGACGAAGTCGTCGTCGCTGACGAACTGGTTCCCCAGCTTCTCGCTGACCCCGATGACCCGGAACGGGCGGCCGTCGACCTGAAGGGTGTGGCCGATCGGGTCCTCGGTGCCGAACAGGCGCCGGTTGAGCCGCCAGCCGAGGATGCAGACCTGGGCGCGCGCCGCCTCGTCGAGATCGCCGAAGAAGCGCCCCTTGTCGACCGACCGCTTGCGCACCACGGCGTAGGACGGCGTCACCCCCATGATGCGGGCGCGCCGCTCGACGTCGCCGCGGCGCACCAGCGCCTCGGTGGTGAGACTCGGCGCCACCGAGTCGACCGCGTCGGCGCGCCGGAGGAGAACGTCGACGTCCTCCGGCTGCAGTCCCCGGGAACGGGCGAAGACCGCCTGCTCCCGTAGGTCCCGGGGCCCGCGACCGACGACGTACATCACGCCGTCGAACCCGAGGTCGGTGAACCCCTCCCAGACCGCCGCGGTGACCCCGTCGAGGAGGGAGGTCATGACGGTGATCGACAGGGTCCCGAGGATGATCCCGAGAAGGGTCAGGGTCGAGCGCAGCTTGTGGTGCCGGATCTCCGACAGCGCGGTGCGGACGATCTCGCCCAGGTTGAGGCCGCTCATTCGTACCTCAGCGCCTCGACCGGGTTGAGCCGGGAGGCCTTGATCGCCGGATAGAGACCGAACACCAGCCCGACGCTGACCGAGGCGACCACCGAGACGATCGCCATGCGCGGCGTGATGATCGCCGGCTGGCCCAGGAGCGCCGTGATGCCGCCGGCGAACGCCATCCCGAGCGGCAGGCCGGCGAGGCCGCCGATCGAGGTCACCAGCACCGACTCGACCAGGAACTGCAGCGCGACGTCGAGGCCCTTCGCGCCGATCGCCTTGCGCACGCCGACTTCACGGATCCGATCCCGGAGCGACGCCAGCATGATGTTCATGATCACGATGCCGCCGACGATGAGCGACACGAGACCGGTCACCATGAAGGTGATGTCGAACACCGCGCTCTCGGCCTCCTGCTGCTTGAGCCGCTCCTCGCGGTTGATCACCTCGAAGTCCAGCACGCCACCGTGGCGGCGCAGGAGCACCGCCTTGATCGCGTCGGCCGCCTTGCGGTTGTTCTTCACCGAGTCGACCATCACGTTGACGTACTCGACCTTGCGATCGGGGTCGCCGGTGAAGCGTGCATACAGCGCCGTGATCGGGATGATGGTCATCCGGTTCATCCACTCGAGCGCGTTCCGGTCGCCTTCGTTGAAGTAGAACTCCTTGCGGCGCATCACGCCGACCACCCGGAACCCGACGTCGCCGAGGAACAGCGTCTTGCCGAGCGGGTCTTCGTTGCCGAAGTAGAGGCGGGCGGCGGTGTCCCCGAGCACCACGACGCGCGCCATCGACGCCATGTCGTCCTCGATCAGGAAGCGGCCGCGCGCCGGGTAGAAGTTGTAGACCGAAGGGTAGTCGGGGGTCAGCCCGCTGATGTCGCGCTCCTTGAGGTACGAGGGGGTGCGCACCATGAGGGAAGTGACCGCGATCGGGTCGACGCGGGTGGCGAACG
>DATKFL010000297.1:0-7673 GCA_035511355.1 Dongiaceae bacterium | reverse complement strand
GATCGCCTGGTTCAGGTCGGTCTCCGCCATCGGCTCGTTGAAGTTCACGACGCACTCCGGGGCGTCGACCGTCGGATCGACGACCGTGGAGCAGGTCTGGTGCGCCGGGACCGTGACGTCGAGACCCTTGCCGTTGAGCTTGAGGGTCGAGATCTGGTTGCCGCCGCAGACCTTGCCCTGCACGTGCACCGGCGCCGAGGCGATCTCCTGGAGGTTCGTCGGGCTGTCGATGCGGATGCCGAAGGCCGAAGCGGTGCCGGTGTCCTTGATGTCGTCGAGGTAGCAGACGCTCGCGAGGTTGGTCGTGATCGGGAGCGGACTGCCGGTGACGTAGATGACATGGCCGCCCGGGGGCAGGCCGTGCAGGGTGAACGACAGGGTGTTGACCTGGTTCGGCAGCGGGATCCCGGCCTTGATGTTGGCCGCCATCGCGGTGTCGGCGCCCTCCACCTTGAGGTTCTGGATCTCGACATCGACGTTCCCGGGGTCACCGCAGCCGGCCGGCACCGAGACCTTGCAGGCGCCCGGCGTGGTGCACAGCGGCGTGTTCCCGGTCGGCAGCGCGCCGGCCTTGGTCAGGCCGAGGTCGCCGAGGATGTCGCCCAGGAGATCGATGCCGTCCATCTTGATGTTGAGAGTGTCGACGTTGACGAGGGGAATCTTCGCCTTGACGTCGACGTCGGATCCCTCGTTGAGCGAGAGCGTCACGCCGTCCGGATCGGTCACGTCGAGGAGCGGCATGATGCCGCACCACGCGACGTCCTCGTTGCCGCCGGCGCCGGTCGCCGTCACCCGGAGGAGCGGCATCGGAGCGAACACCGTGTGGCTGAAGACGCCCTTGCCCTTGAGCTGGGTCACCCAGCGCCAGTCGGTGGGCGAGAGACGGCTGAGGAGGTGCGCCTCGTCGCCGTTGTGGATGTTGCTCAGCACCGCGAGGAGCGACCCGTCGGTGTTGAACGCCATCAGCTCGGCCTTCACCGTGCCCGCGGTCGAGCCGAACTTGATGAAGTTCTTGCTGCCGCAGTCGCTGCCGGGCTGGCCGTTCTGGTAGGACAACTGGCACCAGGCGCCGAGGTCGGCGTAGGTGCCGCTGCAGTCGGGGTCGGCCGCGTCGGTCAGGCCGTCGCAGTCGTTGTCGATGTTGTCGGCGCAGTCGCCGGCGGTGGAGTTCTCGTCCACGGGGGCGCCGGGGGTGGCGCCGCACTCGGTGTCGGTGCCGGCGCCGTTGCAGACGTAGACGCCCTGCTTCGAGCAGGCGCCGACGCCCTTCTGGTAGGTTAGGCCGAGGCTCGCGAAGCCCTCGTCGATGAGCCCGTCGCCATCGTCATCAACGCCGTTGCCGCACAGCTCGTCCTGGCCGAAGCCGGCGCAGTCGGGGTCGCTGAGGTCGGTGAGGTTGTCGCAGTCGTCATCCTTGCTGTTGTCGCAGGAGACGCCGAACTGGGTCCCCTCGTTCTTGGGGTTCCCGGCGATGGCGCTGCAGTGGGTGCCGCTGCCGTCGTTGTTGCAGACGTACGACCCGCTCCGGGCGCACTCGCCGTTGCCGGCGCTGCAGGGGCCGAAGGTGAAGCCGTTGTCGACGACGCCGTCGCCGTCGTTGTCCTTGTGATCGCAGATCTCGGGCTGCTGGCAGCCCGGGTCCTTGATGTCGGTCAGGTCCTTGACCTCACCCGCCTCGTCGATCGTGCCGTCGCCATCGTTGTCGAGGCCGTCGCTCGCCGCCGGAACCGAGTCGCAGTCGTTGTTGATGCCGTCTTCGCAGTTCCCGGCCGCGATGGTCTCGTCCGCGTAGTGGATGATCGCGGCGTCGCCGTTCGGGTTGACGCACTTGAGAGCGCCGGCCACGCACAGGGTGGCGCCGCCGGTCTTGCACTCGTTCGCCGGGCCTTCCTGGTGGAAGATGCAGGGCCCGAAGCCCTCGTCGATCAGACCGTCGGTGTCGTTGTCGACGCCGTCGATCGGGTCGGGGACCGTGATGTCGTCGACCGTGCCGTTGCAGTCGTCGTCGGTGCCGTTGCAGACCTCCGACGCTCCGGGATGCACGTCGTTGTCGGTCTCGTCGCAGTCGCCGCAGGTGTCGCCGCTGCCGGCGGTGCAGCCGGAGCAGACGACGTAGTTGTCACCGTCCGGATCCGGACAGTCGGCCGCGAAGGTCGGCGCCAGGGCCGCAAAAGCCAGGGCGAGGGCGAGAGTCGCCCAGCGAATGAGGGTCTTCATGGTCCTCCTCTCGATGCTTGGAAATAGGGTGGGCAAGTCGATCCTGATCGGTCGATGTGTTTGTGAGCGCTTCGAAGTTTGATTTCGATCCGGCGCGAACTCGATCGTCGCGTCCCGCGTCAGCTCCCCCCGAGCCAGCGGTGGCACTACGGCATAGCAATACAACCCTGCGTAATCGCAGGAATATACGAGTGACGCGGGTTTTCTGTCAATGAATAAAAAGCGTCTTTCAGACGTCGGAAAGGGAGGTCGCGACGATCAGATCCCCCTCCCGGTCGACCCGGGCGGTCAGGGTCGCGGTGGCGAGGTGGGGGAGGGCGGCCAGAAGCGACCCGGCGAGCCGGAGGTCGATCCGGTTCAGCCCTTCGTCGGCCGCCCCGGCGAGGAGGTTCAGGGGGCTCCCCATCAGCCCCCGACCGATCGCCTTGGCCACCGCTTCCTTGGCGCACCAGAGGCGGAGCGCCCGCTCCCGGCGGTCGGCCTCGGACCCCTCCCCGAGGAGGCGCAGCTCCTCGGGATTGAAGGCGGCGCGCTCGAACTCGCCGCGCCGGCGATCGACCCGCTCGATGTCGATGCCGACCCCGAGGGCCGGCTCGGCGGCCAGGGCCATCGCTACCCCGTCGGTATGGGCGATCGAGACCGACAGGGAGAGGCCGAGCCGGTTGAGGAACGCACCTCCCGGGGCGGGGCGGCCGTGCGGGTCGGAAGTGATCTCGATGTCGGCCGGGAAGGCCGCGAGGCCCCGGCTGTTAATAAGGAAGTGACGGACGGCGTCCTTGGCCGCCACCCTCCCCATGAGCCATTCGCGGCGCCGCTTCGCCCCGCCGACCGTGCGCCAGGTCTGCCGCTCGCGCCGGCTCAGGACGAAGTGCGCCAGGCAGTCCCACCAGACGCCGCCGTCGGCGTCCATGAAATCGAGCGGCAGCTCGAGCCGGCAGGCGACGACGTTGCCGGGAAGCCGCGCCGGGGTCTGGCGGCTGAGAATCACGTCGCGGGGCGCCAGGCGGAAGGCATAGAGGATTTCCGGCAGGTCGATCCGCTTCACCTGCCAGCCGGCGAGCCGGAGCCGCGCCCGGCCGGCGCCGTCGAGCACTTCGAAGTCGGCCCGCACCCGGTCGGTCCCCTCGGTGCGGCAGCGGACCCGGCCAACGCTCAGCGCCGGCGGCGCGGGCGGCGGTGCGTGCAGGTCAACCCGGTCGATGGCGAACGGGAAGACGACGAACGCGCGGTTCAGGTTCTCCGCCGTCCAGTAGCCTAGAACCTGGCTGACCACGTCGATGCCGATCGGATCGATCAGGAAGCGGGCGTCGGGGCGGGCCCGGAAAAGCGGCGCGGACGGCAGGGATCGCAGCTGCGCCTCGGCCCCCGATGGCCCCATCCGCTCGAGCGCCGCGACCCCCCGGAGGGTCGGCCCGTGAAACATGCCGTGCTGCTGGTTCTCGGCGTACAGCGCTTCGGGCCGGTAGCGCGACGGACGGGTCACGTCCTCCGGAAGGGGGGTCGCCGCGGGCGGCGGCGCCGGCGCCTCGGCGAGCAGTACGCTCGCCTGCACCGCGGGCGCCTGCGGCGGCGCGGCCTCTCCCTCCGGGCCGGCGCGCAGGAGGACGTCCACCCGGCGGCCGTGGCGGGGGTTCGCCTCGATCTCGAGACGGACCGCGCCGGTCTCGAACGGAATCCAGCGGCTCACCCGGACGTCGACGATCGCCGCCGGCACGAGGCCCGGAACGATCGCGGCGGCCGCCTCGGCCATGATCTCGAGACTCATCGCCAGCGGCAGCACCGGCAGCGCCGTCAGGGTCGGGTCCTCCGAGACCCGGCCGCCGAGCGTGTGATCGCGCAGGAAGACCTCGTCTTCGAGGCGCAGGACGCGGCGGAAGTGGACCGCGCCGCCGGCGTCACGGCGCACCACCTCGCCGAGGAGGGGGAGCGAACCGGCCGGAGCGGGGGCGACGGCGGCGCCGGCGCGCGCGCCGACGACCGCCTGCGCCAGGCTCGCCTGGGTGCGCAGGAACTGTTCCATGGTGCGCAGGTATTCGCGCATCACCGCGTCGCGCCGATCGGGGGCCGCGGCGGCCGCAGGGGCCGTGGCGGACGCGAGCGATAGGGGCGATCCGGGCGCGGCCGCCGGCGCGATCGCGCCGACCGGGACCGGGACCGGCGCGGGGGCCGGGACGCCGGGCGACGCCGACGCCGCGGCGAAGCGCGCCACGAAGGCATCGTCGAGTCGCATGAACGGCAGGTTCATCGGCAACGGCTGCGCGCGCCGCGCGCCGGCGGCGAGGGTCGCGCCGGCGGCGATCGACTCCCACGTCAGGGGGGCGATCCGCCGGCCGTCGTAAAGCGGCGCCAGGTCGAGCGACACCCCGTGCGCCACGAGCATCGCCAGGAGGTGATGCAGCTGGGTCATCCCGGAGCGCGCCGTGACGTTCGACGCCACCGCGAGGTGCGAGCGGCCCCGGAGCGTGTCGCCGACGAACGCGGTCAGGTTGCCGCGCGGGCCGACCTCGACGAACAGGCGCACGCCGTCGCGGTGCATCGCCTCGATGGTCTCGCGGAAGCGCACCGGCCGGGCCCACTGCTCGAGGGCGAGCCGCCGCACCGTCTCGCCGTCGGGCGGGATCGCCGCCGCGGTGGCACAGGAGTAGAGCGTCGTGCGCGGCGCGCGGAAGCGCCCGGTGGCGTAGTAGGAGCGCAGCTCCTCGGTGACCGGCTCGAACAGCGGCGTGTGGTAGGCGCGCTCGAACGGCAGGCGCTGGCAGATGGCGCCGCGCGCCTTGAGCGCGGCCTCGGCGGCGGCGATCGCCTGGTCGCCGCCGCAGACCACCGCCTGGTGCGGGCAGTTGTCCATGGCGAGGTGCAGGTCGCCGCGCTCGGTCAGCTCGAGGAGGACGTCCGGGGCCGCCGGTCCGACCGCGAGGAGCACGCCGCGCGGCACCTTGCCCTGCGCCATGGCGCGCTCGGTCGCGCGGTTCCCTTCGAGGATCGAATCGATCAGCGCCTCGTCGCTCGTGACCTCGACGGCGCCGGCGGCGATCAGCGCCGAGTACTCGCCGGTGCTGTGTCCGACGACGGCGTCGGCCCGGAGCCCCAGCCGTGACAGGATCGCCAGCATCGCCTGGTTGGCGGCGAACACCGATTCGATCGCGACGTCCATCTCGAAAAGATGCGCGTCGTCGCGCCGCGCGGTCGCGCCGGCGTCGGCGCCGGCCCCGGGCGCCGCGTCCGGCAGGCCGGCAAGCGGCGGGAACAGCATCTGGCTCGGCAGGAAGCCGCGCGGGTGATCGCGGAACGCCCGGTCCATCAGGTCGAACCAGGCGCGCGCCTCGGGGAAATGCCGGCAGAGGTCCTCGAGCATGCCCGGGTACTGAGCTCCCTCGCCCGGGAAGAGCAGCGCGAGCCCGCCTTCCTTCGCGAGCGGGGCGTCGAACCAGAAGATGCCGCCGATCTCCTTGATCCGACGACAGGCGGGATCGGCGAGACGTCCCGCCGCCCAGACCAGCTTGCGGCGCGCCTCGTCGGCGGTCGCCGCCACGAGGGTCAAAGGCGCGATGCCGTCGCCGCCGCGCTCCGCGCGCGCCAGCGTCCGCGCGAGGGAGGCAAGCTCGACGTCGGGGTTCCGCTCGATGAAGGCGGCGACCAGGAGGGCCCGGGCGCGCAGGGCGTCGCGATCGGCGGCGGCCAGGACGAGAATCTCCGAGTCGCGCCGCGCATGCACGTTGACGGGCCCGGGGTCGGCGACCATCGCCGGCGGGTCGGCGGCGACGGCGGGGGCCCCCGGCACGCTCACCAGCGTCCGGCGGCCTTCGGGGAGGGGCGCCTCCTCGAGGATGGCGTGCGCGTTGATGCCGCCGAAACCGAAGGCGCTCACCCCGGCGCGACGCGGGTGCGGGCCGGGATGGATCCAGGGACGCGGCGCCGCGTTGAGGTAGAGGCCGCTGCCGCGCAGCTTCGGATGCGGTGCGTCGGCGTGCAGGGTCGGCGGCAGGATCCGGTGGTGCACCGCGAGCGCCGTCTTGATCAGCCCCGCCGCCGCGGCGGCCGGGATGCAATGACCGATCATCGACTTCACCGATCCGATCGGCAGTCGCGGGCGGCCGTCGCCGGCGGGGAAGATGCGGCGCAGCGACTCGATCTCGACCTCGTCGCCCACCGGGGTGCCGGTGCCGTGCGCCTCGATCAGGCCGATGGTGGCCGGGTCGATGCCGCTCCCTTCGTAGGCGCGCCGCATCGCCAGCTCCTCGCCTTCGACCCGCGGCGCCAGGACCCCCATCGCCCGGCCGTCGCTCGAGGTGCCGAGGGCGCGCACCACCGCGTAGATCCGGTCGCCGTCGCGCTCCGCGTCGGCGCGCCTCTTGAGGACCACGATGCCGGCCCCCTCGCCGAGGAGGGTGCCGTCGGTCGCGCCGTGGAACGGGCGCACCGTGCCGCTCCGGGCGAGGGCCCCGAGCTGGGTGAACAAGAGGGCGATCGGGTGGGTCGTCGAGACCTGGATGCCGCCCGCGAGCACCATGTCGCACGATCCGTGCATCAGGTCGCGGATGCCGTAGTCGACCGCGAGCAGCGACGACGCGCAGGCGGCGTCGATCGTGAAGGCCGGCCCCATGAGATCGAGCCGGTTGGCGATCCGCCCGACCAGGACGCTGTGCGCGAGGCCGGGGGAGTTCTCCGGGTTGAAGGGCGGGAGCGTCGCCTTCAGCTCGCGGCGCAGGTCGTCGAGGAGCGCCGGCGGGTGCTCCGGGTGCAGCCGCTTCAGGATGTCGAGCACCTGATCGATGACGATGGTGTGCTGGAAGCAGGAGATGACCCCGCGGTTCACGTAGGTGCCGCGCCCGAGGATGATGCCGGCGCGCCGGCGATCGAAGGGCCGGTCCGCGTACCCGGCGTCGGCGAGCGCGTCCTTCGCCAGCTGCAGCGCGATGAACTGCTCCGGCTCGGCGCCGTCGACCGCCTTCGGCATGACGCCGAACGCCAGCGGGTCGAACCGGGCGAGGTCGCCGACGGAGCCGCCGCGCTTGGTGTACAGGCGGTCGTTGGTGACCGAGTCGGGGTCGTGCACCGCGTGCGTCCAGGATCCCTCGGGCGGTTCGGAAATCGCGTCGACGCCGGCGAGGATGTTCTCCCAGAACGCGGCGAGGTGCGGCGCCTTCGGGAAGAGGCACGACATCCCGATGATGGCGATGTCGCGGCGGCCGTCGGTCATCGGGTCGGACCCGGCGCGCCCCGGCCGGCCAGGCGGTTCAGCTCGCGGCTGCACGACAGCTCCATGTCCTCGAGCAGGCCCAGGAGCCGGCCGTCGGCGCCGTACAGCGCGATCTGGATCTCCAGCACGCTCGGGCCGGCGAGGGCTTTGGAGCGGAACTCGCAGCGGATCGCACCGCTCGCGAGCGGCGCGAAGCGGCGATAGGAGCGGAAGCGCGCCGGCAGCGGGGTCACGTCGTACTGCGCGCGCGCGTAGA